>JAUVBO010000889.1 GCA_030591195.1 Pseudomonadota bacterium | reverse complement strand
GCTCACCTCGAACACCTTCATGCTGCTGATGCCGTCGATCAGCAACCTCACCGGGGGCGAATCGGTGCCGATGAAGCTGTCGATGGTGCCAGGCGAGCCGCCGACGTTCGAGCTCGGCAAGGGCACGCTGATCGACAAGGGCCAGGGTAGCTACGAGATCGAGGAGCCGCTGATCACCGTCAAGCTCGAAGACTTCGCCATCGACTTCTACGCGCTGCTCGAGGACCGCCCCACGCGCGTCCTGCGCCTGACCGCCGACGTCGAGCTGCCGCTGGCGCTGGCGCTCACCGCCGACGGCACGATCGAGCCGCTGATCGGTAGCCTCAGCGAGGCGTTCAAGAACGTGGTGGTGACCCACAGCGAGATGCTCACGGAGTCGCCAGAGGATCTGGCGAACTCGTTCCCGGTGGTCCTGCAGCTGGCCATGGGGTTCCTGCCCGACGCGCTGGCGGGGAGCACGCTGTCGCTGCCAGACCTGGGCGGGATCCAGCTAGCCAACGCCCGCTTCACCTCGATCGACAACAACACGATGGTGGCGCTCTTCGCTCAGCTTGGCCTGCCAGCCCAGCCGACCCCCTCGCCGGCGATGCCAGCCGAGGACGCCGACCACCAGGTCATCGACACGGAGGCGAAGATGGCGACGATCCGAATGCCCGCCGATCCACAGGTGATGCGCCTGCGCCGGGCCAGCGACCTTCGACAGGGCCCGGTGGTGCTGGTCGATGTCAGCGCACCCGACGGGCAGCTGAGAAGCGGCCCGATCGAGTACTCCTGGCGCCTCGACAGATCAGGCTGGTCGCCCTTCGTCCCGGGCCCCCGGCTCGAGATCCGCAGCCCGCTGCTGTTCCTGCTCGGCGAGCATCGGCTCGAGGTGCGCGGTCGGGTTGCTGGCCGCCCGGCGACGCTCGACCGGCAGCCGGCGCTACTGACCTTCACCATCGCAGCACCACGGAACATGGCCACGGCGACGCCACCCGAGGAGGCATCGGGATGCGCGGTGGGCCAGGCGCCGACCGGTGGCGGGCCGCTGAGCTGGCTGCTAGGCCTGCTGGGGGCGTCGCTGCTGCGACGTCGTCGAAGGCACCACCTCCGCCGCCTCGGCCGCTGCGCCAGCCACGCGGCGGTGTCCGCGCTGGCGCTGCTGTTGGTCGCCGGTTGTAGCAGCAGCTCGAGCTCGGTCGGCGGCGACGACGGCGGCGCGGATGGTGGTGACGGTGGCGAGGGCTGCCCCGACGGCCAGTACCTGTGCCACAAGAGCGGCAGCTGCGAGGCGATCGAGAAGACCTGCAAGACCGATCCGCAGTGCGCGCCGACCGAGGTGATCGACTACGGCGACGGCCCCAGCTTCATGGACGAGGAGACCTGCGAGCCGATCCCGCAGGACTGCACCTGCAAGGAAAAGCCACCGCTGCAGCACGGCCCGCTCGGCCTGCACTCGGCGCTCGCGGTCAGCGGCGATCTGCTGCTTGCCAGCACATACGAGCGGAGCTTCGGCGATCTGGTGCTGGTCAGCGCGAGCGTCTCCGACCCGTCGACCTTGACCAAGGAGCCGATCGACGGCGTTCCCGACGCCCAGCCCACCGCCGGTCCGTCGGGTTATCGCGGCGGAGTCTCGTCGCCAGGCGAGGACGTCGGCCAGCACACCGACATCGCCGTGACCCCCAGCGGGGCGGTGATCATCGCCTACCACGACGTCGACAACCGTAGCCTCAAGGTCGCCGTGGCCGCCGCGGCCGACGATCCGTGGCAGATCCACACCGTGGCCGAGCCGGCGGACGACAACGAGATCGTCGGCCGCTACACCGCGCTGCTGCCCGACGGCGAGACGCCCGAGCTGGCGTTCCTGGTGGTCAACAAGGCCGGGGCCGGGGGAGCCTTCACCTCCGAGCTGCGCTGGGCTCGGGCCTCGAAAGACCAGCCCACCGCCGCCGCCGACTGGACCTTCGAGGTGGTGCAGAGCGCGCCGATGCCCTGTCGCAACCTCTGCGCCAAGGGCCAGCTCTGCGCCCTCGCGAGCGACGGGACCAGCAGCTGCGTGGCAGAGGACTCGAGCTGCGCTGACCCGTGCGCCAAGGACGAGGGGTGCGTGGCCGGCGTCTGCTCGCCGATCCTGCCCGAGCGCGGCTACGTCGACGTGCCCGAAGCGACCGGCATGTGGCCGGCGGCCCTGCGCACCGCCCAGGGGCCGCTGGTGGTCTACTACGACGGCGTCAAGGGCAACCTCCAGGCCGCGCTGCGCGAGGACGCGGCGTGGAAGGTCGCCACCGTGCTGGGCAACGACGCCGACAAGGTGGGGGCCTTCTGCTCGGCAGCCCTCGATAGCACCGGGACGGTCCACGTCGCCCACCAGGACGCGGACCAGCTGACGTTGCACTACCTGCAGATCGACCCGGCGACGCTCGCCGGATCATCGGCCCAGACCATCGACGACGGCCTGCGGCCCGACGGCCGCCATCCGGTGGGTGCGGACAGCGCGATCGCCGTCACTGACAGCGGCACGATCCGGGTGGTCTACCAGGACCAGCTCACTGTCGACCTGCTGCTGGCCGAGAGCAAGGCCGACGGCTCCTGGACCCCGTTCAAGCAGGACGATGCCCACCTCGGCCGGCTGCTCAAGGGTGGGTCGAAGGGCTACGGTTTCTACAGCGACCTCGCCCTGCACCAGGGCAAGCTCTACGGCAGCACCGCCTACTTCGAGGGCCAGAGCGAGACCGGCGGCGACCTCGAGATGTTCGAGATTCCCTAGAACAGATCGGCGCTCTTGATCAGCTCGGGCAAAAAGCTCTGCCGGACCACGATCAGGCTCGAGTGCTTGCCGCCCGGACGCACGCTGACCAGGCTGCCGCCACCGGTGGCCCGCCTGCCGTCGACCACGTCGTCCTTGAACTTCATCCGCGTGGTCTG
>JAUVBO010000466.1 GCA_030591195.1 Pseudomonadota bacterium | reverse complement strand
GCCGGTGGCCCAGGTGGCAACGACGGTGGCGCCGACGCTGGTGTGGGCGGCGAAGACGCGGGGACCGGTCCGGGCGATCCGCTGACCTGGGCCGAGCTGCTGCAGGGGGCGCTCGACAGGCTTCAGCCCGATGGTGACCCGACCAAGATCAAGCTCGGCTCGCAGAAGATCAAGGAGTGCATCACGCCCGACAGCTGCACCGACCAGACGCTGATCAAGCGGACCCACGAGATCGTGCTCGACGCGATCGCCAAGGCTGGCGCCAGCGCCCCCGATGCGATCAAGAACCCGAACTTCCTCGTCGAGCGCTACCTAGCCGAGCTCCTCGCCGCCTTCAACGACGACCAGACGCCGACGGCGGAACAACTCTACTACTATCCGACCAGCGACTCGGCCGACATCCTCGTCGGCGTCTTCGCCCGGCAGTTCAACGGCCACCGCTACGCGATCCGCACCGCGTACCACAACAAGAGCGACCAGCTGATCTTCCTCTTCTTCAAGCAGGGACCGATGCGTACGGAGGACGTGCTCTGGCAGGACGCCTCGCTGAGCCAGTACGACGGCAAGCCGGGCGACGGCAAGTTCCGCCTGTGGAACTTCGCCCGCTCGCCGCGCCTCGGCCTCGGCACCAAGATGGTGCCGACCAAGGAGTTCCCCGATATCCGCAAGGCGACCATCGGCGTCAAGCTCGGCGCCCTGCCAGTGGACGTGCTGGTGACCCACCACAAGCAGGACAGCCTCTCGGGCTTCTCGATCCCGATCGAGGGTCAGCGTGACAAGTTCGAGACCGCGGCCTACTTCGGCTTCACCGGCAACGTCATCGCCGGCGGCATCTGGGCCAAGGACGGCATCGTCCGGGCGGTCTACTCGAGCGCCTTCTACGACAAGCTCGACTTCTGCGGCGTCGAGGTCGGCCTCTGGGACGAGGTCGAGTCGTTCCTGGCCAAGCTCCCGACCGACTGCGAGAAGATCGTCAGCTTCAGCGAGAACGGCAAGCTGATCACCGGCGTGTCGACCTACGTCGCAGCCGAGCCATTCAAGATCGGGCTGCGGATGTGGGTCACGGCGGGCAGGTTCGACGCCGCCTATTACTGGGCCGAGCAGTAGGCAGAGGAGATGACGATGCGTACCAACGCGAAGAACAACACCGCCATGATCGGTCTCGTCGTCGCCCTGCTGGCGACGTCGGTCTCCTGCGTCGAGCACCGCGAGATCCGCAACGGGGTCTTCAACGAGAACGTCTATCTGGAGAAAGACTTCCTCACCCGGGAGAACCCCAACAAGGTGGGCTCACGGGACACGTCGTGGTTGGCCTACTCGGTGCTGGTCAAGAGCAGCTCCGTCGGTGACTTCGGCTCACCCTTCGTCGGCTACTACTCCCAGCCGAAGCACGTCGGCTTTCGCTTCAACAAGGACAAGCTCGAGGTGCTCGACGACACCGATCTGCTGGCCACCGAGGGCGTCAACTCGGCGATCAAGACCGTGATCAACGCCTGGGACGGCGAGCACGTCGACATCAAGCTGCGGGTCAACCTCGACGGCGAGATCTCCAACTTCAAGGAGGAGAACAAGGAGGCCCCCTGGCAGGACCGGCAGTACTTCAAGCTCAATCTGGAGAAGGCGGCCCGCGAGGACGTGGCCCAGCTCAACTGGTGGTTCACCGCCTACGGAATCGGCCAGTGCCTCGAGGTCAAGAGCGTCTCGCTGGTGCCGGGCTCGGTGGTGATCGAGGACGCCGCCGACAAGGAGGGCGAGGAGAAGGGCGACGACTTCATCTCTTGGACCGTCGCTGTGACCTACGCGATGAAGGTCCTCGACGGCGGCTATGTCTACAACGTCTGCTACAACAAGCTGGCCGACCTGCAGGACCGGTCGACCTTCACCTTCCAGTTCAAACACTCCTTCTGGCGGTTGCCCCAGTCGGACTACGAGCCCCTTGAGCTGGCCGAGAAGGACCCGATCCGCAAGAAGCTCGGCGCCTTCGAGACGATGCGGCTGTACCGCGACGAGGACACCGAGCTCCACGGCGCCACGACTTTCGTCAAGCGCTTCGACCCGGCGAAACCCCACACCCTGTACTTCTCGCCGAGCTTCCCCGAGAAGTACAAGGAGCACTTCACCAAGACGATCACCGAGCAGGTCAACGGCATCATGGAGAAGGCCGGCGCGGCGATGCGGATTAGCTTCGTCGACTGGAACCACGACGGTAAGGAGCGTCAGTACGGCGACCCGCGCTACTCGTTCCTCACCTACCACAACGTTGCGGCTCTCGGCGGGCGGCTGATCGGCATGGCGCCGACGATGGAGGATCCGCGTACCGGCGAGATCCTCTCGGCGACGCTCAATATGTACAACTGGCGCGACCGGCTCAATGCCCGGCTGGTGCAGGACTACCTGGCCCAGGTCACCGATGACACCCCCGAGAGCGACAAATACCAGGGCAAGTGCACCCCTGGCGAGAAGGTCAAGATCGACGCCGAGAAGATCATAGCCAACCACGCCGGCACTTCGCTCTACTCCAAGCTCGAGGACTATATGGAGGAGCCGGCCACGGGCTGGGTCCGCGATCGCTCGGATGACTTCCACAAATACATGCGGATGTTGTTGCCCGACCTGCGCTTCGCGGTCCCGGGTTGGAACACCTTCGTCAACGCCGAGGACTTCTCGCGCGAGTACAGCGAGACGCAGGCTCGGGTGGCCGACGGCAAGCGGCTGTTCGCCGGGCTCGAGCGAGGCGAGAACCCCTTCGGCACGATGGACCTCGGCTCCAGCCGGGCGATCGACAAGGGACTGGAGACCATCGCCAGGACCAAGGCCGCGGTGAAAGACCACTTCCAGCTCCAGCGGCTGGAGGGCTACCTGCACAAGCGTGCCGGCACCTGCACCATCGAGGGCTGGGAGCTCTACAAGGCGATGGCGCTCTCGGCGCGGCTCTGCAAGGAGGACGGCACCTGGGAGACCCGCGAGGAGTGGATCGACCGCACCGCCGATGGCTGGTTCAAGGCCTTGGCGACCCACGAGTTCGGCCACAACCTCGGCCTGCGTCACAACTTCTACGGCAGCCTAGACACGGCCCACATGGGAGAAGGTTCGCTGACCTCGTCGATCATGGAGTACACCTACACCCTGGCGGAGGGCGCCGAGGAGCCGGTGTTCAAGGCCTGGGACGAGATGGCGCTGAAGTGGATTTACTCCGGTGGCAAGGTCGCGCCCAAGGAAGACGAGAACTGGCTCTACTGCACCGACGAGCACTCCTACTTCTCGCCGCTCTGTACCACGCATGACATCGGCACCACGCCGACCGAGATCGTCAAGAACGTGATCGACATGTACGAGTGGAACTACCGGCTGCGCAACTTCCGCGCCTACCGCAAGTTCTGGGACACCAGCGGCTACTCGTCGTCGATGCTCAACAGGCTCTATCCGCTGCGGCGGCTGCTCAACCTCTGGGGCCTCGACTGGTACGAGGAGGGGATCAAGAACAACCTCAGCCTCCTCGGCGTCGAGGGTGACGAGCGGTTCTTCGCCAACATCACCAACGAGTTCAACGACGAGATGGCCCAGGCCAACCGCCTGATCGTCAACTTCTACAAGGCGATCCTCCAGCAGTCGGCTGGCGAGCGCTCCTACGCGACCAAGTTCGACAAGTTCTATGGTGACGTGACCCAGCAGGGGATCATCATGGACAAGTACTTCGCGATGTTCATGGCGATGGGCCTCTGGCCGGTGGACGACTACGACCAGAACGTCTACGCCTACATCGCTTACCACGAATACGCGTTCAACTCGCTGTTCTACTCCGACGCCCAGGACGTCGCCGACTCGATGATCGGCGGCCAGTACGACGTCTATCCGT
The DNA here is from genome assembly GCA_030591195.1 of Pseudomonadota bacterium. Next base: position 555 of record JAUVBO010000466.1, on the reverse strand, counting down.
GGTTCAAGCCGCTGGCGGTGTTGCTCTTCGCCCAGGACACCCACGACATCAACTTCTCCGACCGCTCGAAGCGAGAGTGGATCGAGATGCGCAAGTACGAGCGACTGGAGGACATGGTCGACGTCTACGGGCTCGATCCGCGGGCCGAGGCGCTCAAGACCGACAACCCGTTCCAGCTCTGGCGCGACAAGCAGGGCCGCGAGTGGGTCTACTACTATCTCGCGGACCGTAACCAGCACCTGGTGGCGTCGAAGGACCGCAACCCGGTGGCGTTCAAGATCCTCAAGGACCAGAACGAGCGGATCAACCTCGACAAGAGCGGGTCGGCGAGCGACTACGAGATCAAGTACTACCTCGACTACTACCAGTACTTCAACTAGGCGTCGGGGGAGGTGATCTCGTGACGATCGATCGACATCTTGGCGGGGGGCGATATCCCCTGGGGCGGCGGGCGACCGGGCTGGCGCTGACGATCGGCATCTTGCTGGTCGCGGCGGCAGCCGGCGCTGTCGACCCCAACGAGCAACAGGAACAGAAGGCCAAGCAGGCCGGGGC
>JAUVBO010000686.1 GCA_030591195.1 Pseudomonadota bacterium | reverse complement strand
GGTGCCGAGGTTCTTCTGGCAAACATCGGCGACCACCCCCCCCGTGGCCTGGGCCAGCTGCAGGTAGCCGTGGCTGATGTCGGGCATCGACGACGAGCTGCAGGTCGAGTTGCACAGGCCGCCGATCAGGTGAACCTGGGTCTGGGCCTGGGCGCCCAGCGTCGCATGCTTGCCGGTGAAGAGGTCGATCCACGGCTGGACGTAGGCGTCGACCTTGCCCTGGGAGCTACTCGACAGGGTGCAGCTCTCGGGGATGTGCTCGCCGAGGAACTCCTCCTTTTGGAGGAAGCCGGTCTTGCCCTTGTAGACGTGACCGCTCTTGAGCTCAGCCGGAGCTTCGTCGGTGGCGATGATCAATACCAGCGCCGCGCCCGGGCGGATCCGGTCCGGCTTGCCCGTGGCCCGCGGCAGGTGGTTGACCACCGCGCCAAACGCGTGGGCCAGGCCGTACTCGTTGCCGCCCTCCCAATAGGGCGGGTTCTCGATGCAGGACTTGAAGATCGTCGTCTCGTTGGCGGCGAGGAACCGATCGGGGCCGCCGACGTCCTCGGCGGCCGGCTCGGGCCCAAACGGATCGAACGGATTGGGCGGCGGCATCTGCTTGCCGCACAGCTTGCCCTCGAGCACGCCCCCCGGCGGCAGCTCGCGCATGATCATCGGCACCGTCGCACGCATGCCAGCGACGCCCATCCGGAAGTCGAGCCCGGCGTTGACCGCCCGGGAGAAGAAGTCCTTGGCGTTGGCGACGATGTCCTTGCGGTTGTCGTTCATCGAGCCCGACTCGTCGATGATCCAGATGATATCGGCCACTGGACGGCCCGCCTGAAACGGGTCGCACTCGACGGTGTCGGTGTCGGTGGTGGTCGCCAGACCGGTGCCGTTGGAGAGATCGTCGAGGTGGTAGCCGGTGCGCAGGGCCGGGTCCTGGACCTGGTCGCTGGCCGCCACGCCACCCATCACCAGCACCCGGCCGTCCTTGCGCAGCAGGGTCTGCATCCGCACGGTGAAGGTCGCGGTGCTCGGCCCGAAGTCCGCCGCCGGCAGCTTGCTGATCGGCTTGCCGAGCAGGGCCTTGAAGATCCCGTCACGGACCACCCCCGGCTTCGCCGCCGCGGCGGTGGTCACCTCGAGGTTCGCCGCCACCACCGTCGGAAAACGATCGTGGCTCTCGATGGTGCTTCCCGACGAGAGCTGCACCACCGAGCTCGCGCCCGGCAGGTTGGCCACCAGCACCGCCACCGCCGAGCCAGCGAGGGCCACGACGTCGCTGGCGCCGCCCGCCGGCCGCGAGATGATGAACCCGGCCACGCCCTGGTCGGCGGCGGTGAGATCGAAGGACGCGCCCGCCTCCTGGGCGTCGGCCCCCTCGATGCCGATCTCGCCGTAGGTCGAGCTCTGCTCCAGGGCCAGCTTCCAGTCGCCATCGTTCGAGGTATGGAAGGTGATCGGCTTGAGCCCCTTGGGGTCGTCCTCACCCGGCGCCTGGCAGATGAAGTTCGGCAGCTTCGCGTCTGCCAGTCCGGGGAAGGTCTCACCCTTGAGCGGGTCGGTTTCGCCGCTGGCGCAGGTGAAGTCGATCGCCGGCGCGCAGGTCCCGCCGCTGCACTGCTGCCCCGGTCCACAGCCGTCGGCCGTCAGGGTCTTGCAGTCGTCGCGCAGCTCGCCGCACTTTTCGAGACAGCAGCCGAGCTTGCCGTCGCCGTTGCGGTCCTCGTCCGCGTCGTCGACCCCGTCGTCGTCGCTGTCCTCGTCGAGGTAGTCCGGCTGGCCGTCACCGTCGGTGTCGCCTGCCCCCTCGACCGCGTCAGGGATCCCGTCGTCGTCGCTGTCCCGGTCGACGTAGTCGGCGAGGCCGTCGTTGTCCGTGTCCGGCGACGGGTTGCAGCCCTCGACCTCGTCGGGGATGCCATCCTGGTCGTAGTCTTCCCCCGGACGACAGGGCCCGACGCGACCGTCGATAGGGTTCCCGCCGTCATCGGTCCACTGCGCGCCATCCGCCGAGGAAAAGGTGTCGGCGCACCCTGCCGCCGTGGCGGCGACCACCAGCGCGAGCGCACTGATCCATAGTCTTCTGGTACCCATGAAGAGCCTCACAACCCGATGATTTGTTTATCGGTCCTCTGCGCCCAAGCAGCGCTGCCCTGCGGGCAGCGGCAAGAGTGTAGCAGGATGTGAGTGTTGTTATCACCCCCATGATGATTCATTCTGGAGGACCTGCACGATGATCACGGAGACAGCTCGATGAACGAAAACGACCAGCACGACCCCAACGCGTTGGGCGCACCACAGGGGGCATCGGCCAACCCGTACGCCCCGCCGGCAGCGTCGGACGCGACGTGGGATCCGGCCACCGACAGCGTCGCGGCGACCACCGCGCCGCCGACGTCGGTGCCGAAGGTCTTCGGCGTGCTGTCGATCGTCTTCGGCAGCCTGATGCTGCTCGGCGGGCTGATCGGCACCTGCACTGGATTCCTCGGCAAGAGCCTGGGCCAGCTGGGCAGCCTCGGCACCAGCGGCCCCCAGGCCGAGATGATGCAGACGATGATGAAGCACCTCGGCTCGATCTACACCGCGATGGGCGTGCAGAGCCTGCTGTTCACGGCGATGTCGGGCTGGCTGCTCGCCGTCGGCATCGGCCAGCTGCGCTACCGCCGCTGGGCCTGCCGTTGGTCGGTCTACTGGGGCGGCGTCGCGCTGGTGGTGCTGGTCGGGATGATGCTGATCGCGTTCCTCTGGATCGGCCCGGCCTACTCGGCGATGTTCGAGGACATCAGCCGCAGCGCCCCCTCGGGCGCCATCCCGCAGAAGATGACCTCGGCCATGAGCGGGCTGTTCGGCGGCACCTCCGGCGTGATGACCGCCGTCTTCTACGGACCCTATCCCGTCCTGCTGCTGATCTACTTCACCCGCGACCGGATCCGCGCCGCGATGACCCGCTAGACAGCGTCACCGGGGACGCGTCGCCGCGGGGAGGGGGATGACCTTGCGGGTCGTTTGGCCCGGCCGGATCGAGACCTGCAGGCGGGCCGCGCGCCGGCTGTGGGGATTGACCAGCCGCAGCTGATGACGCCCGGCAGACAGCTCGAGCTGCTGCAGCGGCGTGTCGCCCCGGTAGCTCCCGTCGACGTAGACCTTGCTCCACGGGGTCGAGTTGATGTCCAGCCAGCCTGGCGTCGGCGTCGGCGTGGGCCGGCGGCGGCGCGGTCGCTTCGCGGGCCTCGCGCGGTCGCGTGTCCTGGGGCCGAGATCCCGCCCTTCGGTGAGATCCCGGCCGAGCGAGGCGTCGACCGCCAAGGCCACCGCCCCGGCGTCGGCTGACGAACGGCCCGACAGCGAACGCCCCGACGGCGGACGCTCCGGCAGCGGACGCTGCGTGCCAAGACGAAGAAACACCGCCACCCCGATCGCGATGCTGACGCCGAGGGCCGCGCCGACCCACCACCACGCGCGGCGGTTCTTCGGTCGCTCGGGGATCGACGGACGGCCAGCGACGGTGACG
>JAUVBO010000907.1 GCA_030591195.1 Pseudomonadota bacterium | reverse complement strand
GAAGGATGGTGGCGGCACTGACGACGGCGGTGGCCCCCCCGTGGACAAGGAGCTGTCGTTCGTCAAGCAGGCGATCGACCTCGACAAGGCCGGCGAGTACACCGCCATCGCCAGCGGCGGCGGCGTGCTCGGCGTCGCCTATTACCGCTCGCTCGAGGAAAAGGACTGGCCGACGGTGGAGTGCCCAGCGACCTTCTCCGGCGGCGGGGGCGCCAAGCCGCGCGCAGGCCACGATGTCTACTACATCGAGAGCAGCGACGACGGCGACAGCTGGACCACGCCGCTCAAGGTCGATCAGACGATCAACGCCCCGTTCGGCATCTCGATCGCCATCGGACCCGACGGCACGCGCCACATCGGCTACCTCGGCGGCGAGGTGATGAGCGCGCAGGAGTGCGCCAGCAACGACGCGGTGGTCGCCAGCTCCTCCGACGGCCAGAGCTGGACCAAGCAAACGATCTTCGCCCAGGGCAACGTCGGAGACACGGTGGGCTACTGGATGTCGGTGGCGGTGGACCCGACGGGGCAGGTCCGCGCTGCCTACCGCGACGTCGGCTTCGGCCTCTACGAGGCGATCGGTCACGAAAAGAGCGAGGTGCGCTACGACACCGGCGGCGAAGCGATCGACGCCGAGTCGGGTGGTGGCCACTACAACACGCTGCGCTTCGACACCGCCGGCAACCCGGTGATCATGCACTTCAACCCGATGCTGACCGACAGCCGCGGCGGGATCCAGCTCGCGGTGCGCAAGGGCGGCTGGAAGAGCCAGCAGCTGGTCGCCGGCGGCTTTGCGGAGAGACCCTCCCTCGAGACCGACGGCAACGGCACCTGGGGCCTGGCGTTCCAGGATGCCAAGTCGCTGAAGTACATCGAGTCGAGCGATCTCGACTCCTGGACCCAGCCGCTGGTGGTCGACCTCAGCACCACCACCAACGGCCAGTACGCCTCGGTGGCGTTCGACTCCCAGGGCAACCCGGCGATCAGCTACTACCGCTGCGGCCCGTCGACCAAGGACAGCTGCGATCCCGCTCAGGATGGGTTGATGTTCGCCTACCACATCAGCGGCAAGTGGCAGACCTGGGAGGTCGACGACGGCAAGGACTACGGCTGCGGCGACCAGACCTCGCTGACCTTCAACAGCAGCGACGAGCCAGTGATCGCCTATCGCTGCGTCACCCTGCGCAACTCGGACAACGCCTTCGTCGACACGCTGAAGATCGCTCACGGAGTCTGGAAATGACCATCAACCGGTCATTGCTGACCATCGCAGCTGCCCTGCTCGCCACCGCGTCGTTGTCTGGCTGCGGCGCGGGCGACTGCAACGAGCTCTCGGGCGTGGCCGAGAAGTCCTATGACCTGATCTTCGACCGGGTGGTGATCAACCGCCAGGAGAACAAGGCCGGGGACTTCCAGGCGATGACGATCGAGTACATTCGCGGCTCGCCTGGCGAGCAGCAGATCCCGGTCAAGGTGATCGCCAAGGCCCCGCTCGAGTCGGGCAAGACGAAGGACATCAGCGGCGACGGTGGGGGCATCACCAGGGCGATGAGCGACGCCTCGGCCTTCAAGGATCTGACGACGGGGGTGATCACCTTCGACCCCCTCGGCGACGCTGGCGAGAGCACCGAGGGCGACTTCTTTGTCACCTTCGAGGACGGGCGTACGCTCAACGGCGAGTTCTGCGGCACCGTCGAGCTACTTACGTTGTAACTGCTACCTTGTGACCTTAGGGGAGAGCTGCGATGAGAGAGCGACGACACTTCAATCGCCCGATCCTGGGCGCCACCGGGGTCGCGGCCCTGCTGGCCCTGATCTGGTCGGGGTGCAGCGAGACGCCGAGCGGCGGCGACGGCGGGCGGCGCCAGGACGGCACCATCAGCGGAACCTGCGTCGAGATCGACAAGTCGACCGATCTCGAGACCGCCATCGAGCTCACGCTCGGCGAGGAGTACACCGGCTACATCTGTCCGCGGGGTGACAGCGACTTCTACAAGATCACCGGCCCGGCGGCCGACAGCCTGCTGCGGATCAAGCTGATCCGCACCGCGGCGGTGAGCAACGTGCAGCTCGACTACCTGCTGCTCAAGCGCAAGGAGAAGGGCGCCGATGGCGTAGCCCAGCGCACCGTCGGCACCGCGCCCGCGGGTGACGGCCAGAGCTTCGATGCCCTGCACTGCCTCAACCCTGGCGAGCCTGACCTCGAGCCCGGCGTCTATTACCTGCTGGTCCGGGACAACGGCAACGACGCCGAGGATCGAACCAACCCCTACAAGCTGACGGTCACCTCCGAGAAGGACCCGGACACCGCCGAGCCAAACGACACCTTCGGCGCGGCCAGGGCCCTGTCGGGCACGGTCAGCGGCTACATCTCGTGCACCAAGGACGCCGACTACTACACCATCGACGTTGGCGCCGACCAGCTGCTCGAGATCAAGCTGACCACCGCCAGCGCCTCGCCCGTGGACATCAAGTACACGATCTACGACGAGAACCAGCTCTGGATCGGTGAACAGATCAACCCCGACGGGACCAAGGGCGCCGTGGACCTGACCACGCTGCACACCGTGCCGAACGCGGGCAAGTACTACGTCCTGGTCGAGGACCTCGACGGCGACGACGGCGACCCGAAGACCGCCTACAGCCTCAGCGCCACGACGAAGGCCGAGCAGGACGCCAACGACAAGGGCACCCGCAACGACTCGCCGGCCACGGCGACCAAGCTCTCCTTCACCGGCGGCACGCTGAGCAAGACGATCAGCGGGCAGATCGGCTCGAAGAACGACGTCGACTACTTCGTCATCGAGGGTCTAACCGGCGTCAGCGCCGACAACCCGGCG
>JAUVBO010000082.1 GCA_030591195.1 Pseudomonadota bacterium | reverse complement strand
CGCCGCCGGGCGTTTGTTGGTGACCTGCTGGCCCTGCTCGGACCACTCGCCACGAGCGATCTCCTCGCTCCGGCTGCTGCGCTTGGTGGGTCCGGCACCGGGCCCGCCAAACTCCTCGAAGCCGCTGCCGCTCTCGATCACCTGGCCGCGAGCCCGTGGGCTGTCGGCACGGGTGGCAGCCTCCGGCTCGTAGGCGGCGACGTCGTGGTCGACCCTTTGAGAGCGTCCGGCCGCCCGCTCGTTGATGTTCCGCTCGTCGATGCGGGCCATCGCGTGGCGCAGCTCGTCGTCGGCGCGGGCGTAGGGCTGGGGGGTGCGGCCAGATACGGCGCGCACCTGGGTCGCGTCCTGGTCGTTGCCCGTGTCCTCGTCGCCGAAGCCGGGGTCCTCTTCCTCCTGCTGACCGAGGAGGCTGAGCTTCATCCGGAAGGGGCCAACGCTGACTTCGTCGAAGGAGCTGACCGTGCGGGTGGTGATCCGGGCGCCGTTGACGAAGACCCCAGTCTCGCTGTCGTTGTCGGCGATGACGACCTTGCCACCCTCGACGTTGACGATCGCGTGGCGCTCGGAGACCGCCGGATCCTTCAGCTTGAGCGTCGCCTTGGGGCTACGGCCGATGATGATCGCGTTGTTCGAGAAGCAGCGCGACCCGAGGAATCGGCTCCCCCTGAAGACGAAGACTTCTACGCCGGCGCCGAGTTGATTCATCTGGCCTGGTCCCTGCCGGCCTTGGCTGCCGTGGTCATCCGGTCATCTCCGCTCATTTGCGGTAGCTGGGGTAGACCGTGCGGAGGATCTCCTTGCGGTAGTTCTTCCGCTCCTTGACCATGCTCCGCAGCTCGCTGCGCTTGCGGGCGAAGAGGTAGATCGCGCCGGACTTGGCGGTCTGCCCCTGAACCAAGCGGCCGTCGAACTCGACGCGAGAACCCCGTCGCAGGTTGCCGGGCGCGGGAGCCGGGCTGCTCGGCGGGGCCTGGGTTGCCGCCGCCGGGGTCTCCGCCGCCGGCTGGACCTTCTTCGTCGGCGGGCGGCGGCGGCGGGGGGCGCGGCGTCTTCGGCGACGCCGGCGGCGCGCCAGCAGCTGGTCAGAGCTCCGGTCGAGCGTGTTCCATCCTGGCTCGGTCTGCTTCGGCTGCTCCGGGTAGGCCTCGGCATCGGTGACCGGTCCGAGATCGCCGCAGAGCAACAGGCCGACGACCACGAGCACCAGGAGCGCCCGCCACGACCTCGACTGTTTCATCGTATCTCCCCTGTCTCGATAACCGTCTGGACCCCATCGAGGAGCCGCTTGGAGGGTCTCGCTCAACCGTCCAAGCGGTTCTTCCCAAGCTCTTTGACAACCCGTACCGGGTCATCGCTTGGGACAACCTTAGGCGCCTCCCGTCACTTCTCCCGAAACACCGTCAATTCTTCTGGATCGCGAACCTGAAGTTTGGATACCCCGCCATGGCGCAGGTCCGCATCACCATGTTGAGGACCTCGAACGAGAACCCCTTGTCGGCCTGGAGCACGACGGTGGTCTTGTCCGAGTCCTTCGAGAGCGAGCGGTACCGCTGCAACATGTTGTAAAGTGGTACGATCTTTTTGCCGTCGATCTCGATGCCCACCAGGCGCCGGTTGGCGACCTTGCCGACGAACGTATCCTCGACCTGCAGCTCGCTCCTGGTCAGCTTGACCTGCACCGCCTTGGTGAAGCCGAGATGGGAGGAGGAGTTGGGCAGGTTGAGGTTCTTGGCCAGCACGAAGTCCTGCTCGGCAGCCGAGCTGTTCGACAGCAGGAAGACCAGGATGATGCTGAGCATGTCCATCATCGAGTTCAGGTTCAGCGTGGGCGGCTTGGCGGCCTTGGCGCGGCGCCGCATCGTCGAGTCAAACATGGCGCATCACTCCACCAAGCTCGTGACGACGACGACGGGGAACAGTGGGATCTTGCGGTCCTTGCCCTTGTGCGGCACCTTCATCGTGCGCGCGGCGTCCATCACCGCGATCATGTCGTCGTAGACGGTCTTCTTCGACGGCACCAGCATGATCGTATCGCTCTGTTCGTAGCGGCGCTTGATCCCCTCGAGGACCTTGTTCAGCCTTTCGAGATCGTGACCCTTTCCCTTCTTGGGGATCACGGCGTCGAGGCCCTTGAGGTCGGCCTCCGGGATGGTCGCGCTGCTGGCGGTGAGGGTCAGGCCGTCGTCCTTCATCCTTACGTTCATCGTCACCGAGGCCTTGCCCGTGGCCACGTCGCTCTCGGCCTCGCTCTGGGTCGGGACCGACACGCTGACCATGCCGATGTGGTAGAAGGCCGCCGTCAGCAACAGCAGCGGGATCATCGTGACGAAGAGGTTCATCAGCGGGATCAGGTTGAGTTCCTCGACCTCCGGTTTCCGTAGCTTGGCCATCGTCCCGCCTGCTCGTTCGGCCCTTGCCCGCCTAGGCCGTCCGGCCCGGTTGCTTGCCGCTGCGGCGGGTCGCCAGGTAGTTCAGCAGCTGGACCGATGATTCCTCGACCGTCTCCATGATCCGGACCGCCCGTCGGTTGAGCCAGTAGTGGCAGAAGAGGAACGGGATCGCGACGATCAGGCCGAAGGCGGTGGTGTACATCGCGACCGAGATGCCCTTGGCCAGGTGCTCCTGCCGCTGCTGGGCCGACTTGCCGGCGACGCCCTCGAAGGCCATGATCAGCCCGAAGATCGTGCCCAGCAGGCCGAGCAAGGTTGCGCTGTTGGACGCCATCGCCACGTAATCGATGTTCTTCTGCACCCCCGGGAGGGTGCGGAGCATCTCCTCCTCCATCGAGCGCTGGATCTCCTTGTCGCTCTTGTTGGCCTTGAGCAGGCCGGCCTTGAGCGTCAGGCTCAGCGGGTGGCGCGGCTTGGCGTTGCAGACCTCGATCGCCCGGGCGTAGTTGTTCGAGGAGACGAAGAACAGCACCCGCTTGACGAACTCCTTCTGGTCGATGCGGTAGCGGAACCAGAGCGCCACCACCCGCTCGATGATGAACCCCAGGCCGACGATGGACCATGCGAGCAGAACCCACATCATCCAGCCACCCTGGGTCAGGAAGTCGAACATGCAGGGAAACTCCTTTCGGTCTCGACCGCCGGTGCTCGGTCAGATCGAGAAATCAGTCGCGGTACAGATACGAATGTCCCGTGACGGAAAGCTACCATGTCCACGCGATAAGCGTCCAGAACCTATCTCGAAAGCAACAGGGGTCTTCTTCGCAGCGGAGCTATCAGCTGTCTTGCGGCAGGATCATCTCTACCCGACGCACGCCTTTGATCTCGGTCGCGGTCTTCTCGTCGAGGGTCTGCACGTCGATCCGCTGTCTGGTGACACTCAGCTTGAAACGATCATCGGGGCCCATATCGCCCAGCTGGAGCCAGTCGAACGCGCCGACAGGGACGGTGTGGCAACCGTCGTCTCGCACGAGGCAGATCACCTTGTCGGTGTCGGTGCTGGCGCCCGGGTCGAGCCGATCGATCTGGATCGAGATCTCGATCACCGTACCGTTGCCGCGGTTCCAGCAGACCTTGAGGTCGCGGCGACCGATCGGCTGGCTCACCAGCGGCTCCTTGACCTCGAGCGGATCAGGGGGCGTCAGCGCCTGCTCGTAGGAGGGAAAGTAGGCCGGATCCTGCTTGCCGGTGACCTTGACCGTGAAGTCGCCATCGCCGAACAGGGGATCCGGCGCGTCGGTGTCGACGTAGGTTCCGGTGCCCCGGTTCTCGAGGTCGATGTTGCCCGGAACGCCGCTGACCGCGACCCCGTCGATCTCCAGCTTGACCTGGAAGCAGTCCTCGGTGTGGGGCGGGCGGCACTGATCCACCGGCGCTCCGGTCAGGCCGGAGCAGGTCATCGAGAAGCGCTGATCGTCCGGCGAGCGGGTGATCCGCTTCACCCGGCTGGTGTCGACGAAGACCGCGCTGGCGATGTTCTGCACCTCCCGCTGGTCGCCTTCGCCGAGAGTGATCCTGCTCTCTAGCTTGAGCTGGCTCAGGATCACCGCGGTCTCGGGGGCCACGGGGCGCTGGGGGCTCTCGTCGTCGTCGCAGCTTTCGCCGGTCTCGTCGCTGCCACAGGCGGCCGTCAGCAACGCCGTCAGCAGGACTGTCGGCAGGACCGTCAGCAGGCGGGGCGTGGATCTACTCGAAAAGAACGAAGTCATCATCGGTAAGCGTGATCTCCGCGATTCGGGGTTCCCGGATTCCCCCGCTCGGCGTGTCGATGTAGTTCAACAGCTGGCTGTTGATCCGGAAGATCCCGAAGCCTTCCTTGGCGTTCTTGGGAGCTTGGGAGAAGTAGACGTAGACGTTGTTGTTGCCCCGCTCGCGTAGCACCGGGTCGATGTCGGTCTCGAGCAGGGTGATGTTGCGCACCCGGAACTGCAGGCAGTTGCGCAGGGCCGAGCTGATGATGATCTTGTCCACCGTCAGCTTCGGCGGGTAGTTGGCCGGCCCCTCGGCAAGCACCGTGATGAACCGCTCGAGGCTCTCCTCGGTGCACTCGCCGTCCGAGCCCTTGCGGCAGCTGGTGACCTGGAGGCCCTCCGCATTGGTGGCCGCGGAGATGTCGACCCAGGCGCCGAAGTCCCCGCCGGAGCGGGTGTCGCGGGCGTCCTTCCACGAGATCCGCGCGGGCGGCCCGGGATCGAAGCGCAGGAAGCCGACCCCCGGGCCGCTCTTGGACGAGGCGTTCTTGATCTTGACCCCGGTGATCGTCGGTGGCTGGCTGAAGCTCAGCACCTCCTTGATGCCGAGGTCGACCTCCTCGTAGCGGTAGGCGAGGTCGAGCGACGACTGGGCGTCGTTGGATCGCGCATCCGTGTGGCCGCGGATCTCCTCGCGATTGACCATTCCATCGAAGTCGATGTCCTGCAGCGGGTCGACCGCGAGGTAGTTCGTGCCGCCGACGAACTCGACCTTGTCCGGCAGACCGTCGGCGTCGCTGTCGACCAGGCTGTCGATGGTCCCCAGCAGGCGCTCCTCGCAGGCGTTGAGCGTGTCCTGGTCGCGGTCCTCGTACGTCCTCCAGGTTCGGACGCAGCTCGCGCCGTCGCAGGCGAAGCCGGTGGTGGGGCAGTCAACGCACTCGAGCTCGCCGGGGCCGCAGCCCTGCTTCGCCCCGTCACACGGGGTCGGGCCGCTGTTCGGGTCGATCGGGTTGCAGATGTCGTCGTTGGTGGCGAGGGTGAACTCGAGGTCGATGCACTCGATCGGGTCGTCCGGCGTCAGCGGGCTGGAGCCGAGGACCTTGACCTCCACCGCGTCTGCGATGCCGTCTCCGTCGGTGTCGCGATCGTTGGGGCAGGTGCCGAGCGCGGCCTCGGTGGAGTCGTCGAGGCCGTCCTGGTCGGTGTCCGGCAGGATCCCGGTCGAGGTGGCGATGACGTTGCCATTGGTCACTACCAGCTCTTTGATCACCAGCGGATCGCGGGTGGTGTGCAGGTCGATGTCCGCGAAGTTGATCACCTCGGGCAGGTTGTACTGGATGAACCCGCCGTCGCCGGCGAACGCCATCTCGCTGAGCAGCCGGCGTGCGCGCTCCTGCTCGCCCACCGGGTCGTTGCAGAGGGGGGCGAACGGGCTGGTCTGGTTGGCCGAGTAGTCGACCTTGTCCGGCAGGTAGGCCGTGTGGAACTGCAGGCCCGCGGCGCCGTTCTTCTTGGCGAACAGCTTCAGCTCGCGGACCTCGTTGACCAGCAGCCGTTCCTCGCAGGAGTCGGTGTGGCCACCGCCTGGATAATAGACGCAGGAGGCGACGCAGGCGCCGGCGGTGGCGGACGGATCGGCGGCGGTGACCTGGGACAGGTCGAGGCCGTGCTGCTGGGGCAGCACCCAGTAAGTGAATGTGTCCGGGATGCTCACGGGCGTGGGCCGCAGGGGCGGCACGGTGGGTGTGCCCGCCAGGGGGGCGTCATCGTCGTTCGGCTCCTTGCAGAGGAAGTCGCTGTCGCAGTACTGGCGGTCAGGGCACTCCGGGTCGCAGATCGGGAAGCAGAGGGTGTCCTTGCACTCCGAGTTCGGCGGACAGGTCACCTTGCAGCCGTCGCACTCGTCCCACGGGCAATCCTTCCAATTTTCAGGGAGTTGCTCGGACTGACGATCGCGGCAGGAGCACCGACCGATGGGCGGAATCGGGGAGCCGTTGGAGAACAGGACCACGATATATGAGGTGCGCGACAGGGCGCCGGGGTCGCCGGCGAGGATGTCGCCGGTGATCACTGACGAGGCCAGGCTGGTGGCGGCGCGGATGTCGCGGCACCGACCCGCGAAGCAGCCACTGACTCCGAGGCTGCCTTGGACCGCGGCGGCCGCGGCGCTGAGCTTGGCCGAGTCCTGGGTGAAGCCTTCCTCGATCAGGTTGCGAGGCTTGCCAGCGAAGGCGATCAGGCCGAAGTGGTAGTTGGCGTTCTTGCCGAGATCGCTCAACACCTGATCGACGGCCTTGCCGCGATAGCCCGTCGGGTCATTCTCGTCCGCCTGGACCGAGAGCGACGAGTCGATGATGAACATGATCTTGACCGGGAAGTTTCGTTGGCGCGGGTCGTCGGTGCAGACGGTCCCGCTGATCGTGACCTTGTTGGCCTGGAACGGGTCGTGCTTCCATTGATAGAGGCCAACGTCGGTGCAGCCGCCGACGAGCACGGCGAGCAACGCGGCGCGAGCGATCCGGTTGGCGGCGCTTCTTCTGTGGCGGCTGCCGGGGCCAGACTGTTTCTGGGGCTGACGCATGAGAATCGTTCCTCCCTGCGGCGGGCACCGCTGTCGGCTTACAACAGCTGCCGTCCTACAACAGTTGTGCCATAGCGAGGAGCTTGCCGACTCGCTACTGCCCAGTCATCAGGGTTCAGGCGCTGTGCAGAGCATGCCACAGTTTGGCGGCCGAGTGTGACGGCGGCTTATCGAAAAACTGCAATGCCTTACCTGCCCTCACCTCGCCCCACCTCCGGCGGGTGAGCTGCAACCACCGGGGTTGCACCTTGGCGACTTCACCCCCGCTCCCTCTGCCTCCCGCCTTCCTCCCAAACCGCGAATGGGCGCTTGCGATGGCTCGGGACGTGTGGGTATTCTGCACCAACGGCAAACGTGAATGTCTGTAACTGTTTTCGGTCGCTACCAGCTTATCGAGCCGATCGCCAAGGGCGGCATGGCGGAGGTCTTCAAGGCCCGCCTGGCTGCTGCCGCCGGCACCGAGAAGCTCGTCTGTATCAAGCGGATCCTGCCGCACCTGTCACAGAACAGTGACTTCATGCGGCTGTTCGTCGGCGAGGCGAAGATCGCGCTCCCGCTCAGCCATGGCAACATCACCCAGGTCTTCGACTTCGGGGAAGTGGACGGCGTCTATTTTCTGGCGATGGAGTACATCCGGGGCCAGAACCTACATCGGGTGATCGGACGCGTCGCCGAGGCCGGTACCAAGCTCGACGTCGCAGCCGCGCTGTATACAGCAACCGAGATCTGCAAGGGCCTGCACTACGCCCATTCCTACACCGATGGCAACGGCCGTCCGCAAGTGGTCGTGCACCGCGACGTCTCACCCCACAACGTGCTCATCTCCTACACCGGCCAGGTGAAGCTCGCCGACTTCGGTATCGCGCTGGCCGCTACCAAGGCGGGGGACGACGACCGGGTGGTGCGGGGCAAGCCGTGCTACATCTCCCCCGAGCAGGCTCGAGGCGGGAGCGCCGACCCCCGCAGCGACATCTTCTCGCTGGGGGCGGTGCTCTACGAGAGCTTGACCGGCGTGCGCTGCTTTGAAGGGGAAGGCGAAGCCGATACGCTCGAGCGGGTGCGCGCCGGCAAGGTCGTTCCCCCGAGCAGCCACAACCCGGATCTGAGCCCGGGGATCGACCAGGTCGTGTTGCGCGCGCTGCGGTCCGATCCGGCCGAACGCTATCAGCGGGCGTCGGAGCTGCAGGTGGCGCTGGCTCGATTGCTGCATCAGGTGGCGCCCGAATACACGGCCGATCACCTGGCTGGCACGATGAAGGAGCTATTCGCGGCCGAGATGGGAGAGGCCAACGGCAGCAACGCCCAGCGCGATCGGCTGCTGATGCAGCTCGCCCAGGCTGGCGTCGATGTCGAGAAGGCCGACGTCGACACGGGCGAGCTGCTCGAAATGGGGACGGTGGCGATCGAGAGCGCCGGATCGCCCGAGCCGCCGCCGCCGTGGCGGCGGTATGTTCCCTGGGCTGGCGGCGGGCTGGG
>JAUVBO010000936.1 GCA_030591195.1 Pseudomonadota bacterium | reverse complement strand
TCTGGTGACGTCACCCGGCGGTTGATCGACGACGTCAACGCCCAGGGCCCGGACCAGGTGATCGTCACCGGCGACGTCTCGAACCTCTCGTTGCGTCCGGAGTTCGAGCTGGTGCGCGAGGTGCTGGCGGCCCTCGACCTGCCGGCATCGGACGTCACGGTGATCCCGGGCAACCATGACTGCTACACCCGCGCCGAGGCGCGGCACGACGTCTTCGGCGAGGTGCTCGCGGCTCACCTCGCCGGCGACCACTCGGTGCCCGGCCGGCGTTACCCCTTCGTCCGCGTTCGCGGCGAGGTGGCGGTCATCGCGCTGAGCTCGGCCCGGCCCACGCCCCCGCTGATGGCCTACGGCACCCTGGGCCAGCGCCAGCTCGCCGATGCCGAGGAGATGCTCGGCGAGGTGGCCGACCGGTTTCGTATCGTCGCGGTGCACCATCCCCTGCGCTCGCCCCACGTCGAGTGGCACGCCCGGCTGACCGACGCCGACGCTGCCCTGGCGATGATCCGCCGGACCGGCGCCGAGCTGGTGCTCCACGGCCACCTGCACCGCAACGTCCGCGAGGAGCTCCCCGGACCCGACGGCGACGTGCCCCAGCTCGGGGTCACCTCGGGCAGCTGGCTCTCACCGCGCGATCCTGCCCGGCGCTCGGCCTACAACATCTACGAGATCGAGGATCGGCGCCTCGCCCGCGTGATCACCCGCCGGTACGATCTCGAGGCCCAACGCTTCAGACGCGACTCCTAAGGGCCCTCAAGGGCCGCGACGCTCGAGCGGGCGGAACTCGCCGACCGCGTGGCGCAGGGCGATGCGGGCCAGCTCGCGGGTCAGGCGACTGCGGGTCAGGCTCAGCTCGGCCTCGAGCTGGCGCTGGGAGGCATCGAGCACCTCGAGCTGGATCGTGGTGCCCGCCTCGTAGCGGGCGTTCATGTCCTCGGCGGTGGTGCGGGCGAGGGTCACGGCCTTGCGCGAGGCGAGCAGGCCCGCCTCGGCCGAGGCGAGCTGGGCGCGCAGCCTGACGATCCGTCGCTCGATCCGCTGGGCGGCGGCGCGGCGCTCGGCCCGGCTGATGGCGAGCCTCGCGCGGGCCTCGCGTAGCTGGGCGTAGCGCAGGCCACCGTCGTAGATCGGCAGGTTGAGGTTGAAGACCAGCTGCCAGCTGCCGCGCTGGTTGGCGAAGCCCGCCGCCTGTTGCCAGCGGTAGAGCCACGACAGGTCGAGGCTGGGGAGGAACGACCACCAGACGGCGCTCTTGGCCTTGCTGCGGAGCAGCACCGCGGTCTGGGTCGCCTGGTAGTCCGCCCGGCCCCGCAGCGCACGTCGCACCATCGCCCGGGCCGACCCCCGGGGGGCGGCGGTCTCTGGCGGCCGGATCGCGTCGACCTTGCCGGGCTGGCCGAGCAGGATCCCCAGCTCGCGGCGGGCGGCCGACAGGGCGTTGCGCTGCTGCGTCAGCGCCTGCTCGTCCTGGGTCAGCACCAGATCGGCGCGCATCACCTCGCTGCGCGGGACCTTGCCCACGGCGAAGCGTGCCTTCGAAGCGTCGACGTTGCGGCGGTCGATGCGGACCTTGTTCTCGATCGCCTTGATCGCCTCCTTCTGGCCGAGCATCCCGTAGTGGGCCTGGGCGATCTGCAGCAGGAAGTCCCGCCGGGAGCGCAGGCGCTGCTGGCGGGCGAGCCGGACCCGCGTGCGCGCCACGCCGATGTTCGGGTAGGCCGAGCCGCGGAACAGCGGCAGGGTGGCCTGGAGGCCGAAGGCGAACTGGTTGCGCTCCTGGATCACCACCGGGTCCATCGGCGGCACGCCAGGGATCCCGATGTCGCCGAAGTCGACCTTGATCTCCTGGTCGTAGTGGGTGAACGATCCGGAGAAGCCGACCGTCGGCTTGATCGGGGTCCAGGCGCCGCGCCGGGCGGCCTCGGCCTGGCGCACGCGGTGGTCGAGGACCTCGAGCGAGGGGCTGTGCTTGACCGCGAGCCGGTAGGCGGTCTCGAGGGTCACGCGACGGAGCGTGCCCGCTCGGGCGGGCGCGCCGAGCAGCGTCGCGGTGACCAGCTGCGCGGCTAGCGCCAACCACGGCCAGCGGGGGGGGCGGGTACGGGCCTTGGGTGCTGGTTGCATCGAGCTCATCACTGGGTTGGTCGCGCGGGTTGTCGTCCGAGTTGTCGTCGGCGGCATCATTGCCGAGTCGAGCCCTCCCTACAAGACCAGCGATCACCGCGAGTCAGGCGCCCGGGTGCAGTCGGCGGCAGACGTGGCTCGTCCGGGCTGTTAGAATCGCAGCCCTGTAAGGAAAGGTGGGGGGGGACGTCCGGAGGACACCATCTGATAGCGAGGGAGGAGCGTCAGATGAATCGTTTCTTTGTATCATCGCTCTGTTTGTTCTTGAGCCTGGGCCTGGGCTGCGGCGGCTCGATCTACCAGGAAGCCGACGGTGGCGGCGGAGGCGACAGCGGCTACGGCGGTCGTTGCGCGGCGGGCCAGGACCAGGACGACGACGGGATCCCCGACGAGGTCGAGGGTTGCGAGTCGCCGCCCAAGGACTCCGACAGCGATGGGATCCCCGACTACCTCGACTCGGACTCGGACAGCGACGGCATCCCCGACCGTCTCGAAGGTGCCGCGGACCTCGACGGCGACGGCTTGCCGAACCACGTCGACAACGACAGCGACAACGACGGCGTGGATGACGGCGACGAGGACCTCAACGGCGACGGCCTGCTCGGTTGTTGCCTCAATACCTGTGGCGAGCAGCGT
>JAUVBO010000830.1 GCA_030591195.1 Pseudomonadota bacterium | reverse complement strand
TATCAGTGCATTGCGGGCGCCAACAGCGGGCGAGTCAAGCACCTGCGCCACGCTAGCCGTCGCGCAGGGGCCAAACATCTCGGAACTCGGGGCTGTGCGCCACGCTAACCGTCGCGCAGGGGCCGAACATCTCGGAACTCGGGGCTGTGCGCCACGCTAACCGTCGCGCAGGGGCCGAACATTTCCGGCCAGGTCTTCAGTTGAGAGCATCTTTTTTCTTCGCACCGCCCGCGGCAAGAACACAATGGCCGTTCCTGTTGCACCACTGGACCGTTTCGTTCCGCCGCCAGCGTCCAGGGCGGAGGTGGGACGACCAACAAGGTCTCGGCGAAGGTGAAGGCGGACCGAGCCTCCGGACCAAGACCGGCGGGGGACCGCCGGTCACGCGGTCATTTGCAGCGCGTGTTTGAGTCCGGCCCGCAGCGTTCCCTTGGTCGAGACGTCCTCGAGATCTATCCCGGCCTTGACGATCGCCTGCGCGATGCAGCTGCACGGCCTCAGCCTTGAACTCCGCTGTGTACCTCGGTCTCTTGCGTCCCATCTAATGCCCCCTCCACGGACAGTTCTGCCCGATGTTGGGTGTCCACTCAACCGTACCAAGTCCATAGCTGTGGGCGTGGGGAGTCAGCTGCAGGACGCTGCCCCAGAGCTGGATGAAGCTCACCGCACCGGTCTGGGGCTCGGCGATGCCCAGCGCGCGGGCACGTCGTCGCTGGTAGGCGAACACCACGCGCAGGAAGATCTGCAGCACCTTGGTCAGCAGCGCGGGCTGGCGCACGACGCGGACCCGGATGCTGCGCACCTACCTCGACGACCGCGACCGGATCAAAACGTGGACAATGGAGATGAGGAAGAAGCAGATCTTCTCCGCTAGCTCCAGCGTCACGTACCGGTCGGTCAAGCCGATGATCTTGCCCAGCAGCTCCTGCCGGGCCGAGGCGATGACACGATCGAGGGGGAGTAGCCGCTAGGGGTTGGCGATCTGCAGCTCGGCGCCGCCGGGGAAGGTGACCTTGGCTGGACACTGGATCCAGGACTTCTGGCCCACGCGTGCGAAGCTGATCACGTCGTAGGTGTTGTCCTTGACCGAGACGACGATGTGGCCCTCGGCCGTCACGGCCAGCCCATGGATGAACGAGGCGCCGAAGGGGGCGAAGGAGGGGATCTCCGCCACCGGCTTGCCGTTGCTGTCGAGCTCGACGGCGTAGAGCTCGGCCTGGCCCGTGGAACCGTTCAGGTCGGCGAAGACCATCAGCGAGCCGTCGGGGCTGATCGCGATGTTGCTCGTGTACGAGGTGACGCTGAAGGGTGAGGAGCCCAGTATCCAGCCGCTGCCGGTGCCGCTGACCATCCGCAGCTCGCCCGGCGGGTTCGGGTCGTGGTACGAGGCTCCGCGGGCGGGCACCGGAATGTAGAGGATCTTGACCCGCGGGTGCATGACGCTGAAGTAGGGATTGTCGGAGAGGGGCAGGGGCGCGCCGAGCTCGGTCACGCTCCCCGCGGCGTCGCTGACGTGGCGCAGCGCGCTCTCGATCGAGCCCATCGGCGCGCCGATCACCAGCGCCTGGTTGTCGCTGTTCGGGATCGCCTCGAGATCCTGGGGCACGGCGCTGTCGGGCATGTCGTAGGGGGTCCCCATCGCGTAGGGCGCGCCAGGGTTCGGGCGCGACACGGGCACCAGCTGCGCGACCTCGGGTCCGAGGCGGCCGACCAGCAACGAGCTGTTGGAGGTGTAGGCCAGGCGCATCGCCGCGGCGTTGCCCGTCAGGGTCAGCTCCTGGGCTTTGGTCGCCTGGCTGCCGTCGGGGGCGAGGCTGACGAAGAAGACGCCGTGCTTCTTCGAGCCATCGGAGCTGCTGGTGCCGAAGGCGATCGCCGCCTCCTGCCCGTCGGGGCGCATGGCGACGGCCCGCGGAATAGGGATCGGGCCGAAGCGAACCTGGGAGTCGCTCAGCAGGCCGCCGCTGTTGATCCGCAGCAGCGCGGCGTTGCCCTGGGTGACGTCGTTGAGGTTGGCCGCGGCGACGATCACCGCCCGCTGGCTGCCGCCCCCGGCGCAGGGCGACGACCCCGGCGGCGGAGTGAACTGGCCGCTGTCCGGCTGTGGCTTCGGCAGGCCGGCCTCGGTGAAGCCGACGTCGGGTTGCACGCCGTAGCCGGCGTCGCTGCCCGGGGGCGGGGGTTGGTACGGAGGCGAGTTGGTGTTGCTGCTGCTACAGCCCTGCGCGGCCAACGCCGCGAGTCCGATCGACAGTCCCAGGCGACACGCAATCCGGATCTTCATCATCATCTCCCGTGAGGTCTCGCTCAGCGTTGCATGGAGGGTGCCAACCGGGGCAGCTCGGCCAATGCTGCAAGCCGCTGCAATGAAACGCGAAGGCGACCGTGCACCGAAATCGGATCGACTCCCAGGTGGATAGTCGAGGCGCGCGGTGGAAGGTCGAGTGGTCGACGCTTTGATGGACTACGACCGACGCCGGCTCACGCCAGACCAGGACGAGGCTCACTGCGCCGGTCTGGGGCTTGGCGATACCCAGTGCGCGGGCACGTCGTCGCTGGTAGGCGAACACCACGCGCAGGAAGATCTGCAGCACCTTGGTCAGCAGCGCGGGCTGGCGCACGACGCGGACCCGGATGCTGCGCGGCAGCGACAGGGTCCAGAGCCGGTAGGGGGCAACGGGTAGCACGTGGTCGACGAGGTGCGCGGCGGTGTCCGCCATCCGTCGGGCGACGCACGAGGGGCACAGCGACCGGCCCTTGCACGAGTAGGGCACCAGGCGCTCAAAGCCGCAGCCGCCGCACCGAACGCGAGCGAAGCCACAGCAGAACTGTCCGCAGCGGAGGTAACGCTCGAACTCACGTTTCACGTGGGTGGGGTAACCGGCGCCATTCTGCTCGGCCTCGGACAGCAGGGTCTGCACGTGCTGGGCTACGACCTGGTACAGCGTGCTCCGCTCGGGGCGGTATCCGCACGGCGCGAAGCGGTGCCCCGACGGTGTTGTCGGAACGCGCTTGCGAAGGCGGCCTGACTCAACCAACGAGGTCTCCGACGAAACCGGGGCGGTTCACTT
>JAUVBO010000198.1 GCA_030591195.1 Pseudomonadota bacterium | reverse complement strand
TCTGCGCCTCGACCCACGTCGGCAAGCGCTGTGTCTCGACCTGCCAGGGCCTGGGCGCCCCGTGCGTCCACGGCGGGACTTGTGTCCAGCCGAGCGAGGCGACCGGCCAGCAGATCTGCACCTACCGCACGGGGCCGTAGCAGCAGAGCAGGCAGGAGACGCGAGCGATGCAAAGATTGGTGCCAGCTGTGGTGCTGTGCTTGGTGGGCGCCTGCGCGACGACGACACCCCGGATCGTGGGGGTGCGCGACATCTCGCGGGCCAGCTCGCCGCCGACGATCGAGCGGGTGGTGGACCTCGGCCTGGCCCGAACCGTGGATTCGACCCTCGACCTCGGGCGCGGCGACGGCCACGGCGTGATCGGCGAGCTGCTGCTGCTGCGCGGGGACGACTTCGGCAAGCAACCCACGGTGACCATCGGGGGCCAGCCGGCCACGGTGGTGGCCCACACCAGCTCGGGCGGCGTGGTGGTCCGCGTGCCGTGGGGCATCGACCCGGGAGTGGTCTCGATCGAGGTCGAGAACGCCCACGGCACCCATCAGGCAACGTACCCGATCGAGCGGCTCGCGGTGGTCGGCGGGAGCGGCCGGCTGCTGCTCGCCTCGGTCAGCGCCAGCGGCGAGTGCAGGCCGGGCCCGTCGATCGAGCACCGGCACGCCGAGCGCCTGGCGGTCAGCACCACGGGCGCCACGGCGCTGGTGGCCGGCGGGCAGCCGCCGCACCTGACGATGTTCGACCTGACGGCATCCCCTCCAGCTCGTCGCGGCACCCACCGCCTGCCGGGCACGCGGGTGGCCGCGGTGGTGGTGGCGTCCCACGCGCCGGTCGCGGCGGCGATCACCGACACCCACGTGGTCTACGTCGACCAGCGTAGCCCCGGCAACCTCGCGCTCTATGCTCCGCTGGAGCTGCCGGCCGAGATCCAGGACGCCGGCGTGGTCGGCGCGGCGATCTCCCCTCGCGGCAAGCGCCTGGCCCTCGTCCTCGGCAAGGGCAACCAGGTGGCGCTGCTCGACGCCGGGCGCCTGACCAAGCTCTCCGAGCCCCGGATGATCGAGGTCCTGCCCGGCGTCCCGCTCGAGCTGTTGGTCGACGTACGGTTCGCCGCCGATGGCGGGGCGCTGTGGGTCGTCAGCGGCAACAACTCGGCCTCGATCGCCGGTGGAAACCAGCCAACCCGGCTCTCGCTGGTGCGGGACCTCGACGGGGAGCCCGCGGTGTCCGACCCGATCGAGCTCGAAGGGGTGCAGGTGCCGGCGGCGGTCGCGATGGCTCGCGGTGAGCCCTCCCCCCCGGGGACGACCATTCGAGCGACGAGCGCCAGGTCAGCGCTGTTCGTCGGCGGATACCCCCGGGCACTGCTCAAGCCACAGGGAGATGCCAAGCTACCCCGCGAGCTCGACGGCCGCACAGCGCGGGTGGAGCTTGGCAAGGGCGCCACGGTGCTCGGCCGTGGCTCGTGGCTGGTCGGCTCGGTGGACGTGGCCGGCAAGACCCAGGTGATGGTCGGGCTGGCGGCCGGCTGGTCCGCGGGTCAGCCCGCGAGGCTACTGGTCAGTCACCGCGCGTGGGGGAAGATCCAGCCGAGGGTGCTCCGCCTCGCCGACGGTCCCAAGCTCCTGTCGATGCCGCTTCGCCTGGGTCAGGTCCGGCTCCAGCCCTAGGTGTCCTCGGCTGAGCGATTCCTGGACTCCAACGGGCCTGATTCGTCGCGCCCATCGCGCACCACAGTCCCCTTGAAATTGACGTTGGGCAAGGCCCGATAGCTCACGGGCCCACCACCTTCGCGACAGCCTCGTGGCGGCTAGCGACGTGGCTGGTGATCCGCGCCACCGAGTCCTCGAAGGCGCCAGGGTCCGGCAGGCAGGTATGGGGGGACTTCTCGCCGTCGTCACCGACCACGTAGGGCGCTATCAGCGCGTGGTAGGCCTCAAGCCTGGCCTGCACCGCCTTCTTGGAGAAGCAGCCCTCGACAGCGGCCTTGAGCTCGCTGCGGTAGACCTCGCGATAGACCTCGTCGTCGAGCAGGAAGCGGATCAGCGGCCAATCCTCGCCGACCTCGTCGAGCGCTACCGAGCCGGCCTGCGCGCCCTGGCCGCGCTCGCTGTGGCACAAGGCCGCGTTGAGGTCCCAGGGAACCCACCTCAACACCCCATCGGCGCTCGGGTCCCCGTAGACGTAGTAGTTGTGAGCGATGCGGCCGTACGAGTCCCAGGCCTCCATCGCCTGGTTGATCGCGAGCCAGCGGAGGAAGTGCCTCGTGTCGAAGACCCGCTCCAGCTCCTCGCGCCAGGTCGCGGGATCGGCGGTGCGGCTGGCCGCGTGCAGCGCCGCCACAGCAGCCTCGATGTCCGACCAGTCTGCCTCGTCCTCGTTGGTCTTCTTGGGGAAGGCGTCACGGTTGAACTTCCGCCAGTCGGCAGCGTGGCCCTCGGGTTTGTAGAGGTTGCCGCTGCCGTCGCCGAACTGCGCCTCGAGCAACTCGTCGGAGGGATCCTCGATCATCGTGTAGAGCCCGAAATAGACCGGCCCACCGCCAGCGTCGACGTAGACCCTGGCGAAGGCGCCCCGCGCCGCGGGGATCCCGCCGTCACGGAAGATGTCGGCGGCGAGCTTGTCGCGCAGCAGCGAGTCGTCGTGGAAGCCACTGGAGAAGGTCATCTTCTTGAAGCCGTAGAAGCGTTGGTTCGTCAGCTCGGGGTGGTCGTCCTCGAACTTGTCGAAGCTCAAGCGGAATGGGAGCTTCTTGACGCCCTCGCGCCTGGCCAGGACAAGCGAGGAGTTGCCCTTGTAGCGCATCCCCACCTGGTCCCAGGTCTTGCCGTCAAACGCGATCTTCGCCGGCACCCAGATCGGGTCTTCGCTGGGAAAGCCGGGGCCGTCACCCGCGCCGCTCGGGCTCACGCCGTCAACCAACTGCTCGAGATCGTCTTGGGCCTGCTCGTAGACCGCCGGGTGGATGGTGACGTCGAGCCGGTGCACGACCTGGTCCTCGAAGAGCTTGCCGTAGTCTGGCTCGACCCCCTTGCAGTGGCTCGCCTCGGTCCAGTGCGCTGGCCGCACGATCCCCTGGGCCTGGTCACCCTTGCAGAGCGCTCCGCCCAGCCGATCGCTGTCGACGGTCGCGTTGGTGCTGTGCGGCTCCGCGCTGCCTGCACCACAGCCGAAGAGCAGGATTATCGTGCCGAGTGCCACCAGGGCGACCAACACGTGCTCTGGGCGCCTGGTCTCCGCGTGAAGCCTGCGGGCGTCCTCGATGGTTCCTTCGCTGGCTCCTGACCCCGCGTTGCTCTTTGTCATGTCGGGGCAGTATTGCAGCGAGCGGGCCAGCGGTCGCTGGCAGCAGCACGCTGGCCATTTGCTGAAACATCGCTCGAAAAGAGGTGTGAATCCCAGGCATTGCGTGACATCGCCTCACTGGATGTCCGATCTCGGAAACAGGCATGAGACGCCGTTTCGGGCGAGCTCCGCCGTCGTGAGGCAATCTCCGCCGGCGGGACTCGCCGCGGAGTCAACGACAGCACAGAGCATGCGCCGCCAGCGACGATGAAGGCGTACTGTGGGAGGTACTTCGAGGAGGAGCAACGCCGCCAGCGACGTTCCGGGGCGTCGAAACCTACATCTTGCGGTAGACGCCGACGACGATGCCCAACAGATCGACCGAGCGGAACTCGTCGCGGCGAACGTAAATCGGGCTCATCGCCTCATTGGCCGGCTGAAAGCGGATCCGGTCGCCCTCGGGATAGAAGCGCTTGACGGTCGCCTCGCCGTCGAGCATCGCGACCACCACGTCGCCCTTGTTCGCGGTCAGCTGCTTGCGAACGAAGATGTAGTCGCCGTCGTGGATCCCGTCGTCGATCATCGACTCGCCCTTGATCCGCAGGGCAAAGACGCCATCGCTGCTGCCGATGAAGAACCGATCGATCTTGACCGAGTCCTCCGACTCCTCCACGGCGAGCATCGGCTGGCCAGCCGCCACCTGGCCAACGAGCGGGATGCTGAGCACCGAGCCCTCGTGGTCCACGGGACGCAGGGCCCGCGACTTGAGATCGTCGCGCCGCAGGTACCCCTTGCGCTCGAGGGCCTTGAGGTGGTCGTTGACGCAGTTGGTGCTGCTCACCCGCAGGTGCCGACCGATCTCCCGCAGGGTTGGTGGGTACCCCTTCCTGTCGATATGGGTCGAGATGAAATCGAGGACTTGCTTCTGACGGCGCGTCATGTTTTCGCGCATTTAGCCACCATCTCCTCAGGCCGGAGGGACTACTGAACATTCATCTAGTACACTGAACATATGTATATGTCAAGAAAACCCACGGAGTCGCCCGCGCTGCTGGCGATGAATCACACGCCGCGGCCTGTTGTCTAAGGGGGGACAGGCGCCGGATCGTCGGATTCTTGCGCAAGCCCCGTCGAGGGGGCCATGATTGAGACACACCAAGAAAGGAAGTTTTCGATGGGAACGAGGCTCGCACTGGTGACGGGGACGCTCGCGGTCTGGTTGGTGGGAACATCGGCGCTGGCCAACACCTCGGACAAGGGACCGACCTACCGACGCAATCGGGGTCGCATCGTATTTGCCGCCAAGGCTCTCGCCGAGCCGGCGACGGAGAAGGAATTCAACCAAATGGTCCGCCTGGCGCGCCGGACCAAGACCTTGTCGCTGGGTGAGGGCCGTAAGTGGTCGTTCCACTTCATCGCCTTCCTCCGGCGGGCCCCGCGGGCGAACAAGGTCAACCTCGTCTGGTACAAGCTCGGCAAGAAGCGCGAGCAGGTCGACTTCGTCGAGTTTGTCGTGCTGCCCGACGGCCACACCCTGCGCGCCAATGCGACCCTCAGCCAGGCTCAGTTCAAGGTCGGGGACAAGCTCGAGGCTCGGATCACGCGGCTCATCGGCGGGCGGGAGAAGGTCTACGCCAAGTGCCGCTTCACCCTGCAAAAGTGACCCGCTGGCTCACGATCCGGCGGATCCTCCTGCCCCTCGCGCTGCTGGTCACCCAGCTACCCACCGCCGCCTGGAGCCGCGCGGTGCGCGCAACCGCTCCGCGCGGCGGCCGGCTCGATGCCCGCCTGGCGCTGGCCGCGAGGCGCGGCAACCCGATCGAGCTCGAGCGTGCCGCGAACCGGCTGGGCGTCGGCGGGCTCCGGCGGATCCTCCGGCGTCGCAAGAGCCCGCTGGTCATGGTCAAGGCGGCCCTTGGTGGCGCTCCGCTGGTGGACCGGAGCTGGTACCTCATCGCCGACGTCGCCGCCCGCGGACGCGACGCTGACGCCGGGGTGGCGATCAAGGCGCTGATCGCGACTCGCCGCATCGCCGAAGACCTGCGCCGGGTCCCCCTGCAGCTTCACGAGGAGTCGGCCGCGACCATCAGACCGGCGGTCTCGATCCTGATCGGCCTCGCCGCCGCGCGGCAGCGCCCGATCCAGGTCAGAACCGCGGCGTTGCTCGCGCTGGCCCACACCCGCGCAGTCGTCCCGCTCAAGGACGGTGGTCTGCTGCGATTCCTCGCCGATCCCGAGCCGGCGATCCGCCAAGCCGCGGTGGAGCTGTTTGCCGGCGCCGTGAGCCTGACGTCGCTCGCGCCGCTCGCGCGCCTGGTTGCAGAGGACGACAGCCTGGCGGTGGCGCGCGCCGCTGCCGCAACCCTCTGCGCCGCGCTGCCGCCCGAGCGAAAGGCACGGCAGCTCTTCCTCGCCACCCTGCGCAACGTCGGCGCCGCAGCTCGGTTGCACGAGCTCGTGACAGGCAAGGCCGAGCTGGACGAGAAGATCGACATCGCGCGCTGCCTTCGCGCGATGCGGACCCCGCGGGCTCGCCGGGCCCTCGCCCGCCTCAAGCGCCAGCGGGCGGTCCGGGCCGCCTTGCGCCGCTTGCGCTGAGGCGTGCGACGTTCCCACCCTTTGGGTCTGCTAAGCTTCGGGA
Organism: Pseudomonadota bacterium; assembly: GCA_030591195.1. The sequence goes on along the minus strand of JAUVBO010000198.1, from coordinate 237 downwards.
AATGGGCTCGCGACCGCACCACCGCGCCGATGACGACTGGCGGACGACCCGCCGCAAGACCCACCTCGGCTGGGCGCTGCTCTGGTCGCTGTTGCTCAACCACACCCTGCTGCTACCGGCAGCCTACCTGCTGTTCCGCGACGGGGACTTCACCCCACCCGACGACGCTGTCGTCGAGCTCGACATCGAGCCCGTCGACAGCGAGCCCGTCGCGGCTGCCCAGCAGCCCACTCGCCC
>JAUVBO010000510.1 GCA_030591195.1 Pseudomonadota bacterium | reverse complement strand
GGTGGAAGTGCTGACCGGCGTAGCGACAGATCACGCCGAGCAAGATCGTCACCAGCAGCGCGATGCCGATCAGCGACGCCTGGACCCGGCTCACCCCGCGGTAGGCCAACTCCATCGTGCCCACCGCCCGGCGGTGTTCCTTGGTGACCATCACCCCGTCGCTGACGATCATCGCCCCCTTGAGGTAGCGCGTCGGCTCCCCACGGATCTCGTCGCGCTTGGCGCGCTTGCGGCGGTCCGTCTCGCTCCGGTTGAAGGCCAGGTTGACGTTGGCCACCGCCAGCGAGTCGACCAGCCGAGCCACGGCCTGCCGGGTCTTGCTCGAGAGCTGGGTGTGGACATTGGCGGCCCGGTACCGGATGAACTCCCGGATCTCGGCAAGATCTTTGATGGTGGTGAAGCTATCGAGGCGTTCCCCGGGGCCGGTGGGTCGACCGTCCACCACCCGGCGAACGATCACCGGCCGCCCGGCGAAGGCCTTGAGCACGTTACGGTGGGCGACGACCAGCTTGTCCATCACGCTGCCGACCAGCATCACCACGGCTGCCCGGATGTCCGACGAGAAGCCTACCTGTTGCAGGGGGGCGAAGGTCGCCTTCGGCACCTCCACCCTGAGGGCCGCAGCGAAGCGCGTGCGCAGCTCCTCCGGGCTCGGCTTGGGGAGCCGCGCGGCCGCCTCGTCGGGGGTTGCTTGCTTCGCCTGCTTCGCCCGCGGCCGAAGCTTGACCTCGGTCGAGGTCACCGCCTCGAAGGCGCGGGTGACCCGCGACAGCAGGTTGGTCCCGCGATCGGCCTCGTGGTCGAAGACCGGCAGCACCTTGCTCGCGGCCTCGCTACGCCGTCGCTCGAGCACCTCGGGGTCCGGGGCGAGCTCGAAGGCGCGGGTGGCCTTGATCGTCTTCTTCGCCGGCTCGCCGGCCTTCAACCCTTTGAGCAGGGACTCGGACTCGCCGAGCGACGGGCCGACCAGCAGGGCCGTCAGGCCGATCAGGATCCCCGACAGCACCGGCTGCACCGGACGGCGGGCGAGAGCCACGTCGAGCCACTGCATCAGCCGATGGCGATCAGTCGCCCTGCGTCTGCCGTTTGCCTCGGTCTCGTCGTTCATTGACGTCGTCGTCTGCCGCGCTCGCCAGCTGTCGCCCGCCGCGCCCCGGAAGATCACCGCGGCGTGATAGCGACCCGCTCATTCGCTGTCATGAGTAAGATTGAAGCTCGGTCTGGCTACGTCTATGGGGCTGACGCCTGAAGCTCTGCCCTGATCATTCCAACCGTTCCCACTATTCTAACCGCAAAGCCCCCCAAGAAGGCAACGCCCGATACACCATCCGGGAAAAACCTCTCTGCGAGATGATCCGCCAAGCTGCCGACTGCCCTCGTATTTCCCGGATACTCCCCGGTCAGGGGAGGACCTTGCGGTAGACCTTGGCCTCGACGAAGAGCCGGAAGAGGTCCTCGTCCACCTTCCCCCGTTTAACGTCCCCACCGATGATGTCAAGCGCCCGTTCGCAGGGCATCGCCCGTTTGTATGGCCGATCGGAGGCGGTCAAGGCATCGAAGATGTCGGCGATGGTCATCATCTTCGCCTGTACCGGTATTTCCGCCGCGTCCTTGCCTCGGGGATAGCCGGTCCCGTCGAGCTTCTCGTGGTGGTCGCCGGCGATTATCGGGATCCGGCCAAAGGTCCGCCCCCACGGAATCTTGCACAGAAACTCCCAGCTGTGGACCACGTGCGACTCGATCTCGGCCCGCTCCTCGATGCTGAGGCTGCCCCGCCGAATGCGCAGGCAGGCCAGCTCCTCGGGGGTCAGGTAGGGCCGCGTCTCGCCCGCGGCGTCGACGTAGGAGTGTTGGGCGATCTCCTCGAGCAGCGCCGCGCTGTCGCTCTCCAGCACCGTCGGCAGGTTCGCCTTGAGGATCGTCTCACGGCATAGCTCAAGGTAGTCCTCCTGCTTCTGCAGCGCCACCTGGATCGCGTCGAGCCGCGCACGCTGGCTTGCCCCGCCAGCCAGCGCCGCCTCGAGCTTGCGCCCGAGGGCCTCGTTGCGCAGCCGCTCGCGGATGAAGTCGAAGCGCAGCAGCAGCTGCTGCAGGTCCCACTCGTAGAGCTTGTGGGACTTGAGCAGCACGTTCTCCTTGACGCCGACCTTGCCGAAGTCGTGCAGCAGCCCGGCGTACTCGATCTCCTTCAGCTCATCGCTGCTGAAGCGGAGCCCGGCGTAGGGCCCCTGGGTGAGCCCATCGGCCTCGACGGCGAGCTCGACGGTCAGGTCGGCCACCCGCCGCGAGTGACCGCTGGTGGTCGGATCACGAGCCTCGATCGCGCGCACCGAGGCGTCGACGAACCCCTCGAAGACCGTCCGGAGCTCGTCGTAGAGCAGGGCGTTGTCGAGCGCGATCGCCGCCTGGTAGGCGAGGGTCTTGCACAGCTCCACCGAGCGCTCGTCGAAGGGCACCACGTGGTCGGCGAAGTCCTGGGCGCTGCGCAGGGGCTGGCCGGGGGTGTTCTTCTTGTTGATCAGCTGGATCACGCCGATGACATCGTCGCGATGGTTGATCATCGGCACGGTCAGCATCGACCGGGTTTGATAGCCGTGGGCCTCGTCGAAGCTGCGGTTGTGGGCCACGCCCCAGGGGTTGTGGCTGTCGAGCAGGTCGAGGTCCGGGATGTTGATCACTTCCTCTTTGTTCACCGCCGCGCCGACGATCGACTTGCTCGAGATCGGCAGGGTCTGGACCTCCAGGTCGCCGACCTCCACCGACTCGTTCTGGGCCGCCTCGAAGCGCAGCTTGCGCTGGCTCTGGTCCTCGCGGTCGGGCACCACGACGTAGACCGAGCCGGCGTCGGCGCCGGTGATGTAGCGGCTCTTCTCGAGGATCAGCCCGAGCAGCCGGCCGATGTCACGCTCGGAGTTGAGCAGCCCGGCGATCGCGATCAGCTCGGCCAGCTCGTAGCGGAGGCGCTCGGCGGCCTGGCCGCGCTCCTCGGCCCGACGCTGCATCGCGATCAGCGCCATCGAGTTGGCCAGCGACGCATGCAGCGCCGCGGGCGAGGTGGGCAGGATCAGGCAGAAGACCAGCGACGTCTGGCGCAGCTTCGCCGCCTCGGCCATGTCCTCGCCGCTGCCGAGGCAGAAGAGCAACGTCGAGGGGCTGACGCTGCGAGCGAGCTGCGCCGCGACCTGCTCTGGCTCGCGCCAGATCTCGGGCATCGCCAGCAACGCCGAGCCATCGCCGTACTTGAGCTCGATCTCGTGCTCGCCGGCGCGGACCAGCTCGTAGCTGTCAAAGGTCGCCGACTCGGCGATGGTCCGCACGATGTCGGCGATGCCCAGGATCGACCTGGCCGGCCCTCGCTCTCCGCCGCTCATCGCGCCTCTCCGCCGCTCATCGCGCCTCTCCGCCGCCGCTTAGCCCGCTGGCTTCGCTGTGTGCCGCACCTCGTAGGCACGGATGATCTTCTGCACCAGCGGGTGCCGGACCACGTCCTGCTCGGTAAACTCGCAGAAGCCGATCCCCTCGATGCCACCGAGCACCGCTCGGGACTCGGCCAGGCCGCTGGGCGCCCCGGCCGGCAGGTCGCTCTGGGTGATGTCGCCAGTGACCACCGCCTTGGAGTCGAAGCCAAGCCGGGTGAGGAACATCAACATCTGTTCGCTGGTGGCGTTCTGCGCCTCGTCCAGGATCACGAACGACGAGTTGAGCGTCCGGCCGCGCATGAAGGCCAGCGGCGCGACCTCGATCTGCCCGCGATCGATCAGGTTCTGGACCCGCTCGAACGGCAGCATGTCGTTGAGCGCGTCGTAGAGCGGGCGCAGGTAGGGGTTGACCTTTTCAATCAGGTCGCCGGGCAGAAAGCCGAGCCGTTCGCCGGCCTCGACGGCGGGGCGAGCGAGGATGATTCGCTTGACCCGCCGGGCGAGCAACGCGTCGATGCCCACCGCCATCGCCAGGTAGGTCTTGCCGGTGCCCGCTGGCCCGATGCCGAAGACGATGTCGTGCTCCCGCATCGCGTCGACGTACCGCTTCTGCGCCGGTCCCTTCGGCGTGACCAGCGTCTGGCCGCTGGAGAGCACCGTGTCGGAGAAGATCGCCTTGATGTCGGTCTGGCTGTCCCGCTTGAGCGCACGCACTGCCCGCAGCAGGTCCTCCGAGTCCATCGGCCGGCCCCGGCGAAGCAGCGCGTAGGCCTGACCGAGCAGCGAGCCCGCC
>JAUVBO010000992.1 GCA_030591195.1 Pseudomonadota bacterium | reverse complement strand
GAGCGCCACCGCGACCTCGGCGAGGTGGCCCCCGGAGCTCCCGCCACCACCGCCCGGACCATGAAAGCGCATGAAGCCGCCCACCTGGGCGTAGACGTGGCGCAGGATGGTGCGATCCGGGTTGGCGTCAGCGGGCAGCTTGCGGTCGTACCTGGCCACCGTTTGCTGGGCGGCGCGAACCATCCGCTCGACGACCTTCCTGGTCTCGCTCACCGGGGTGCCGAAGGGCATCGTCAGCTTGGCCCGCGCCGTGTCACTCTCGAGCTCGGGCATGAAGATCGTCTTGATCTGGCCACCGGCGAAGAGCCCGAAGGTCAGCACCAGCAGCACCACCGCCAGCGCGAGGGTCGAGTAGCGGTGGCGCAGGGCCCGCTCGAGGGTCCGGCGGTAGACCGTGCCTCGCAGCCTGTCGAACGATAGCTGCACCAGCCGCGGCGGCGCGAAGAGCCAGCGCTTCAGCCGCGACTCGTCAGCCGGATCCTTGCGCGGTGGGCGCTCCCGGTTCAGGTGGGCCGGCAGGATGTAGAGCGACTCGACCAGCGAGACCATCAGCACCGAGACGACGATCACCGGCAGGGCCCACATGAACTTGCCCATCCGCCCGGAGACAAAGAACAGCGGGGCGAAGGCGGCGACGGTGGTGAGGATCGAGAAGATCACCGGGCGGCCGACCTCGATCGCGCCATCGGGGCACGCCTGGGCGTAGGGCTTGCCCATCTGGTGGTGAGCGAAGATGTTCTCGCCGATGATGATCGCGTCGTCGACGACGATCCCCAGCACCAGGATGAAGGCGAACAGCGAGATCATGTTGATCGAGATGTCGGTGCTCGGCATCAGCACCATCGAGCCCAGGATCGAGATCGGCAGGCCGAGGGTGACCCAGAACGAGAGCCGCATGTCCATCAGCAGGCCGAGCACCGCGATCACCAGCGCCAGGCCGAGCAGCGCGTTCTTCACCAGCAGGTTGACCCGCTGCTCGAGGATCTCCGACCGATCGCGCCAGACCGCCAGCTCCACCACGCCTGGCAGGCTCACGCGCTTCTGCTGGATGTACCGCTTGACCGCCTTCGAGATGCCGGTCGGGGTCTGGTCGCCGACCCGGTAGACCGCCACCAGCGCCGCCGGCTTACCGTCGAAGACCCCCGCCTCGTCGGTCTCGGCGAAGCCCTCCTTGACCTGCGCCAGGTCGCCCAGCCGCACCCGGGTGCCATCGGGGCGGCTGAGCACGACGACCTCCTCGTACTCCCGGGCGGTGTAGCGCCGCTCCTTGGTCCGCAGCAGGATCTCGCCGCCCTTGGCCTTCACCGTGCCAGCCGGCAGGTCGAGCGAGGCCGCCCGCACCGCCGCGGCGACCTGCTCGAGGGTCAGCTCGTAGCGACGGAGGTTCGCCTCGCTGATCTCGACCGAGATCTCCGGCGAGGGCACCCCGTTGATCGCCGCCTGGGTGATCTGCGGCAGGGCGAGCAGCTCGTCGCGAACGATCTCTGCCTGCTTGCGCAGGGCGTGCTGGTCGAGCGGGCCATAGATCGCTACCGACAGCACCTCGCGGCGGTTGATGACCTTGCTGATCACCGGCCGCTCGGCGTCCTGCGGGAAGGTGACGATCCGGTCCACCGCGGACTTGATGTCCTGCAGCACCTGGTCGTCGTCGGCGCCGTCGTCGACCTCGATCGTCACCCCCGCCACGCCTTCGGCCGCGGTCGAGGTCAGCTTCTTGATCCCGTCGAGGGCGTAGACCGCCTCCTCGATCGGCTGGCAGATGCCCTCCTCGACCTCCTTCGGGCCCGCCCCGGGGTAGGCCACGCTGACGGTGACCAGGCCCATCTCGACCTCGGGGAAGACCTCGACCTTGAGCGTATTGGCGGCGAACAGGCCTCCGACGAGGAAGACGCACATCAGCAGATTGGCCGCGACGTGGTTGCGGGCCATCCAGCGGACTGACTTCATCGGCGCTTCGTCTCCTGCTTCGAGCGGCGATCGACCCGCGACCCAACCACGTCAGCCTTGGCTCGGTCCGCCGGCCGAAGGCTGACCCGCTCTGGGCTCTGGCCGGCTGCTCCCTGCTGGCGAACCCGCAGCTTGAGCCCCTCGAGCGGCCCGTTGATCCGGGTCAGCACCACCCGCTCGCCGTCCTTCAGCCCGGCCGAGACGAGCGCCTCGGTCTGGGTCCGGCGAATGACGGTCACCGGTCTGATCTCGAGCTGGTCCTCCGCACCGGCGATCCAGACCACCGAGCCGAGCCGGACCGCCTCGGAGGGGATCGGCACCACCCGCTCGAGCGACTTGCCGGGCAGCAGCACCTCGACGAAGGCGCCGAGCTCCAAGGCCGGTCGATAACCCGGACCGACCGCCGCCACCAGGTTGAGCGGATCGACGATCGCAACCACGACCTTGGACATCCGGCCGGTGGGGTCGACCTCGCCCACCGAGCGAACCAGCACTCCCCCGCGGGTGTAGGACCGGTCGCCGGTGCCCAGGCGGACCGAGACCTTCGGCCCCTCGAGCCGCGCCGGAGCAGATCGCCTCGCTCGGGTCGGCCGAGGCACCTTGAGCCAGCGCAGGTCGGCGGCGGGCAACG
>JAUVBO010000854.1 GCA_030591195.1 Pseudomonadota bacterium | reverse complement strand
GAGACCGCCAGTAGACGCTCCATCATCTTGTCCCCCGCGGCAAGTCGGAACAGCCCGTCCTCGAAAGACACTTGCACCGCCTCGGCAATGGTCAGCCGGGGGATGACCTGCTCCACCACCCGGCCCCCGATCTTCACCGGTCTTCCGCTCGCCGGTTTCAGCACCAACTGCCTGCGATAGAAGCCGCGGGCGGCGGCGGTGGCGGCGCTGGCGACGACCGCCCCGCGCAGGTGCAGCGTCGACTGACCCCGCTCGTCGGCGCTGAGCAGCACGCCCGCGAGCCGGCCCTGGGCCCGGGTAGCCCAGGTCGAGCGGTAGAGCGGTCGGAGGAGGTCGCGCGACTCCACGAGCAACTCGTGTAGCGGGCCGCAGCCACGGCCGGGGTACTCCTCCAGCCATCGGAGGTAGGCCGGGGCGAGGTTGAGCCGGACCCGGGCGGCTGCCCGCTCCCAGAGTGCCGGAGGCAGGGAGACGGCGGCGGCGGCGGATGCCGCCTTCGCGAGCCCGCCGAGCGCCCGCGTCGAGAGCCCCAGAGCGATCCTAGCCCGGACCCGGCGCTCGCCGAGCGCCAAGCCGGCGGCGAGCCGCTGCACACCAGCGAGGCCGCCGTCGAACGCGCGACAGTCCGGCGCCCCTCCCCTGGGCCTGGATGCCTCGCGGGCAGCGCCGTTGAAGGCGCTCGGCCGCAGGTACGCGACGACGTCGCGGGCCTCTCCGACGGCGGACCGGGACCACGCCAACGCAGGCGATCTGGCGAAGGTCGCCTTGCCGGGCTGGCGCGCGTCGATGATCCGGTCGAGCCACGCGAGGTCGCTGGCCGCCTTGGCTTTCGGACGCGAGGTCGCCGGGCGCGAGGTGGCGCCGGCGCGCGACTGGACCGAGAGATGGACCACGAGCAGGTCATCGAGGCGGACGTAGCTCCCGCGCTCGGCGCTCGAGAGCATCCAAGAAGTGACCGTGTGGCCGCGATGGGCTTTGACGAAAGTCGTGGTCTTCTGGGTGCGCGCCTTGATGAACCCGTCGAGCCGCTTGGGGTCCTTGACCCTGATCACCAGCGTCGGCTCGAAGCCGGCGGAGAAGACAGCCAGCGGGCCGTCCAAGTCGAAGCCGCCGTCATCCAGATCGGCGAGGTCGAGGAAGCTGAAGCCGTGCTCCTTCCGCAGCGCGTCGTCGAGGCGATCGACCGTGAGCATCCGGTCGACGACGCGCCAGGGATCGATGCTCGCTCGGATCGCCTCGACCAGCCTGGTCACGCTCCGCGCCACCACCGCGTACGCCGGCTCTGCCGGGATGATCCGCTCGATCGGCGAGAACCCGAGCCGCTCGGGCTGCTTGGCCACGGGTTCGACCGGTGGGGGCGGTGGAGTGGGACAACCGCTGGCCGTGACCGCCAGCAGCATCAGGGCCACGCCGCCGCCGACCACCGACCACCGACGTTGGACAGACACAAAAAGCCTCCTCACCGGTGCTGCGCGCACCCTAACCCTCTTTGCTGACGGCGGGGCAACGAATCGAAAAATACCTCACGATCACCGGACCCATCGCCCTCCGTGACATTTTTTTCGCAACCTGTGACTCGCGGTGCCGATAAGGGCGCAACCACAGGAGGAGAACATGAGCCACCCCCGCATCGGCCGCACCGCCAGCCCACTTGTCGTCGAAACTGCCCGCACGCGGCAGACGCCGCGATCGAGCAACACCTTCAAGAAGATCCTCGAGGGCAGCGCGAGCGTGCTCCTCTCGGGCGCGCGGGCCGCCACGCGCGTCGTCGGTCTGCCCGTGCTCTCAGCAGCTGTCGCGGGGGCGGCGCCTGAGACCTCCGGTCCGGCCCGTTCTCTGGCCGGTGTGGGAAACGGGTCGCTCGAGGCGACCCGGGCGCTCGGCAAGCAGGGCCTCGACGAGGACCTCCAGCTGCTCGCCCTCCAGCGCGAAATCCAGCGACACAGCCGACAGGTCGCGCTGGTCTCCAACGTGATGAAGGCCCGGCACGACACGGCCAAGGCCGCGATTACCAACATGCGTTCCTGAATCTCGGACCGGCACCCATGACCCGATACCGGTTTTCCACGGGGCTGTCGCGTGCTAGAAAGACCGAAGGAGCGCGCGGATGACGATGAAGATCGGCGGGCCCAAAGGGCCCGGCAGTGTCGTCGCCCCTAAGCCGCCGGAGGTCAAGCCGGACACCGAAGCGCGTGAGGTCGCGTTCGAACGCCTACTCACGCCAGGACCGGCAGAGGCCGCCGGGAGACCCGACGCGGGGACGATCGAGGCGCTGGCGGCCAGGATCCGCAGCGGTGAGCTGTCGGCCGGGGCAGCGGCCCAACAGCTGGTCGACGAGGTGGTACGCGTCCGCGGCGCGGCCCTCGATGCCACCGGTCGTCAACGGCTCCGGGAGCACCTGCAGCGCCTGCTCGACGAGGACCCCTTGCTGGTCGCCCGGCTGACGCGCGTCGGCCAGACGAGCGAACGGTAGAAGGCGATCGGGATAGCCAGTGGGAGAGCGACAGCGAACAACATCCTCGAGGAGGCCAAAGGTGGCCTGGCTGCTGCCCCTCACCGCCGCGCTCCTAGCGGGCCCCGCGGCAGCCCAGAGACCGCCGGAGAAGCCGCCGGCACGGGTGACGGTCTTCTTGCTGCCCGCGAGCGGCTTCTCCGATCGGATGGTGGCCCGTGTGTCGAACCACCTCCGTGCAGCTCTGCGCAAGAACAAGCGCCTGGTGGTCAAGGACTGGAACAAGCTCCTGGTGGAGTTCTCCGGCGAGGCCCCCACCGAGGCGATCCACCAGGGCCGATCACTCCGTGACCAGGGGGTGCAGGCCCTCGACGCCGGCGACGTCAGCGACGCGATCGAGAAGCTGGCCCGGTCCGTCACCCAGCTCGAGGCGGTGCTCGCCTTCGTCAAAAAACGCGATCTAGCCGCGGCCCAGTTGGCCCTCGGCGTCGCCTACGCCCGGGGCAGGCAGCGTCGCGCTGCCCAGCAGTGCTTCGTCAAGCTGCTCACCTGGCGTCCGATGATGCGCTTCG
>JAUVBO010000250.1 GCA_030591195.1 Pseudomonadota bacterium | reverse complement strand
CGGCCGCGTTGATGATCAGGATCGGCTCCGAGTGCTCGAGGATCGCCGTGCCGATCAGCACACGCAAGGGGGCGAGGAACGGATCGAGCGGGCGCTGGACCAGCTCCCGCTCGCCGAGGATGCGCTCGACCTTGAGGCCGGCCAGCTGGCCCCGGCTCTGCACCACCACCACGCGCGCCTCGTCACCGGTCTGCTCCACGCCCCGGCGCCCCATCAACAACCCGAGGTCCTGCAGCGGCACCAACACGTCCTCGAGAGGGAAGGCGACGCCAGCGCCGGCCGGCTTGATCGCCGCCTTCGGCACCGCGGCCACCGCCTTGACGGAGAACGAGGGGATCGCCAGGCGCAGGTCACCGACCGTCGTCACCAGCGCCCGGAGCATCGCCACCGAGGTCGGCACGCTGAGCACCATCCGCGTGCCGCGCCCGATCTCGCTCTCCACCCGGACCGAGCCGCCGAGGCGCTCGAGGCGCTCCTTGACCACGTCGAGGCCAATCCCCCGACCGGAGACGTCGGTCGCCTCGGCGCGAGTCGAGAACGCCGGCAGGAAGATCATGTTGATTAGATCATCCTCCTCCATCTCGGACGCCTGGCCCTCGGACAGCACCCCCTTGGCGATCGCCGCTTGCCGGATCAGGTCGACCGACAGACCTCGCCCATCGTCTGCGACGACGATCTGGCCTTGGCGCCCAACCTGCTCGGCCGACAGCACGAGCGCGCCGGCCGGGGGCTTGCCCCGGGCCTCACGCTCACCAGGCGACTCGATCCCGTGGTCCACCGCGTTGCGGATCAGGTGCAGCAACGGCTCGTCGATCTGGTCCAGCACGTGCTTGTCGAACTCGAGCTCGCTGCCCTCGACGACCACCCGCACCTGCTTGCTCTGCTCCTTGGCCAGGTCGCGAATCGCCCGCGGGTAGCGGCCGAACAGCGACGAGAGGGGCAACAGACGCATGTCGCGAACGGTGCTCTCGAGCTGCGCCAGACGGTCGCTGCTCTCGAGGGTGCTGTCTCGCGCGCCGCCCACAACCTTGGCCAGCGACGCCTGGAGCTCGCCGAGCCGGGTCACCAGCGCATTGACCCGTAGGACCCCGGGCGCCGCCGCCTCGTCGCCGCGGGCCCCGTGGAATCCCTGGCGCGCGAGCTCAGCGCCGAGCTCGTCGACCACCTCGCGCCAGCCGTTGGCCAGGACCCCGAGGGCCTTCGCCGTGTGCTCGGAGCGAAGCTGGTATCGCAGCAGGTCCCCGGCGATATCGGTCAACGCGTCGATCCGGGGCAGGGCAACCCGGATCGTGCTCAGCGCCGCGGGGACCGGCTTGCCGTCTGGCTCACGCTGGTCCGCGGCACCGCCCGGCTCGACCAGCATCGACGGCGGGATCGGCGTCGGCGCCGGCGCGCGCGCCGACGCCGGCTCGATCAGCCCCAGCGTCGGCGTCGGGGCTGGGGCCCGGGCATCGTCAGCCGTCCCCCTCTCGGCGCTCTCGGCCTGTTCCAGCAGCCGGGCGGCCTCACCGAGGTAGCCCTTGAGGTCGATGCCCGGCTGGCTGCCCGCTTCCTTGTGCAGCAAGTGGCCGACAAGATCGAGGCCGCGGAGGATCGTGTCGAAGACCTCGGCGGCGGGGGCGAAGCCGCGATCGCGCGCGTGGACCAGCAGATCCTCGACCTTGTGCGCCGCGAGGTTGATGTCGGCGAAGCCCATCAACTTGGCCTCGCCCTTGAGGGTGTGGATCTCGCGCATCACCCCCTTGGCGACCTCGCCACTGTCGGGCGCTCGCTCGAGCTCGACCAGACCGTTGTTCAGCCGCTCGAGCCGCTCGGCAGCGAGGGTCTTGAACTTCTCGACCAGCGCGGCGCGTCGGTCAACCATGGCCACATCCCGCGGTCACTCGGGCACCCTCGCTCCCTCGAGCAGCCGGGCCAGGTTGAGCACCAGCAGCACCTCGCCGCCCCACTCCGCCTCGGCCTCGGCGTATCCGAGCAGCTTGTCGCCCTGGATCACCTCCGGCTGTCGCATCGTCGCGTCGGGGATCTGGTAGACCCCCCGCACCTGGTCGCAGAGCAGGCCGACCCGCATCCCGGAGACGGCGACGATCACCGTCCGGTCGAAGAAGCCTCCGGCCTCCTCGCGGGCTTCCTCCGCGACCTCGACCGCAGGCAGCCCGAGAAATCCACCGAGATCGAGCAGCGGCACCGCCTGGCCGCGCAGGTTGATGATGCCCTCCACGTGCGCCGGCGCCAGCGGCACCGGCGTCGCTGGCTCGGCCCCCCGGATCTCGACCACCTGCTCGGCGTCCGCCGCCATCCAGAGCGAGCCAGCGCGAAAGATGAGCATCGGCCTTGCCGGGCCCGCGTCGGGCTCGGCGAGGCGCTGCTCGTCGTCAGGGGCTTCCCCCCGGGGGGGCTGCTCGGTCATCCTCGCCTCGGCGTCATTGAGCTTCAGCCGACTCAGAAGACGATCTCCTCGAGCAGCTTGTCGAGGTACCGCAGCAGGCTCTCCATCCCGGCCTGCTTCGAGAGGTATCCGTTGGCGCCCGCGTTGCGAGCGAGCTCGGCCAGCTCCTCGTTGGTCAGGCTGGAGAGGAAGATGATCGGCACCTGGCGGGTGTTGAACCGCTGCCGCAGCTTGCGGCAGAGCTCGTCGCCGCGGATCTCGGGCATGTTGATGTCGAGGAAGATCATCTCCGGCTCGAAGTCCGCCAACCGCTGGTTGAACTCGGCCAGGTCGGTAGCCAGCGCGGCCTGGTGACCGCGGCTCTCGAGCTCCACCGCCAGGGCCTCGCCGACGATCGGGCTGTCGTCGAGCAACAAGATCCTGCGCCCCGGGGTGTCGACCAGGCTCGAGTGCTCGCTGGTCGGGCTGCGGTCGAGGTCGGCCGCGAGCAGCTCGTGGTCGAGCTCGGCCTCGAGGACCCCGAGCATGCTTGCCACCTCCGAGGTCGGCGCGCTGAGCGCCGCCTTGCGGGAGATCTCGAGCAGGCGTGTCGACCACTTGATCACCTGGGAGCCCTGGGTGCGGGCGTCAAACACCGGCCAGCGGGTGATCATCTCGCTGATCTTGTTCGCCACGCCACCGATCTTGTCGAAGCCGAGCAGCGCCGACTCGCCGACCCAGTCCTGTATCAGCAGGTTGACCGTCTCGAGGGTCTCGGCGCTCGGATCCCTGGCGTGCTTCGCCAGGATCATCTTGATCCGCTTGATGCGTTGCTCGCATCCGCTGACAAATCGCTCGTAGATAGTGTTCTGATCCATGACGGAGTTCCTGATCATCATCCCTCGTGGGGGAACGACGACGGGCGTGGCGTACCTCGGCCAGCCGTAAGCGTAAACTGGTTGACGAGGTTCTGGAGCTTGCCGGAGAGCGCCACCAAGTCGTCGGCGGAGGAGAAGACCTGGTTGCTGCCAGCGGCGGCGTCACGGGCGATGCGCGCGACGTCCTCCATCGTCCTGGTTACCTGCTCGGTTCCGGTCTGTTGCTGCTGAATCGTCATCGCGATCTGGCGCGCCGACCGCGTGTTGTTCGCGGCGATCTTGTTCGTCTCCTCGGTGGCGAGCACCGTCTCGCGGGTCGCTTCCTTGATCGTAGTCGTCAAGCGCTTGATGTCGACCACTGAAGACATCACGTTCTCTGCGAGCCGCTGCATCTGGTTCGCGACCAACGAGAAGCCGCGCCCGGCCTCCCCGGCCTTGGTGCCCTCGAGGGCCGCGTTGAGGGCCAGCAGGTCGCTCTTGTTGGCGATCTCGTTGATGCCCTGCAGGATCTCGAGGATCCGCGCCGTGTGGGTGGTCAAGGTCGCGATCCGGTCAGCGACCAGGCGGCTGTTCTCCTGGGTCGTCTCGGCGTTCTGCAGCACCAGCTTGGCCGTATCGGCGATGTGGCCCGCTGACTTGAGCAGCGTGTCCATCGTCCGCTGGTTCTCTTCCACCGCGCTCGACTGCTCGACCGCCCCACGGTTTTGCTGCTCGGCGCTGGCGCGCAGCTCGGTGGCCGCCGTGTTGAGCTGGACCGCCGTCTCGGCGAACTGGCTGACGATGCCGCGCTGGCTGCTGACCATCCGGTTGAACGCCTCGGCCAGCTCCCCGCGCTGGCTGGTCTTCTGGGTCAGATCGCCTTCGCTGACCTCGCCGGCGAACGACTGCATCTCGCGGAAACCAACCAGCATCTCGCGGAACGAGGTAGTCATCCGGCCGATCTCGTCCCTGGAATCGTCGTCGGCGATCTCTGCCGAGAGGTTACCGTCGGCCACCTGCCGGGCCACCTGCGCGATCGCCTCGAGCCGCCGGCCGATCGACCCGCCGATGACCACCGCCAGCAGCAGCCCGAGGCCGAGGATCACCGCACCCGTGAGGTAGGTCGCCCGGCGCACCTCCTGGCGCTCGCGCTGCAGCGCCCGGGTCGAGAAGTCCATCACCAGCACGCCCTGAACCTTGGCCTTGGTCGCCACCGGTACGCTGACACGGATTCGCTCCCGGTTCGACTGGTCGGTCTTCGACCGCTTGGGCACCACGACCTTGCCGGACGGGGCGCGCTCGCCCAGCGAGGCGAAGAGCTTGCCGTCCCGGCGGAAGAGCGCGGCAGACAGAAACTCCCGGTCCCGCTTCAGCCCGCGAAAGACGGCCTCGACCGATTTCTTGTCGTCGAACTCGAGCCCCACCGCCACCTCGTAGGCGACGAAGCTTCCGAGAGACTCCACCTTGCGCACCAGCGCGTCCTGCAGCTGGGAGATCTGCCGCGAGGGGAAGTACCACAGCTGAAACAGCTCGATCACCAGCACCACCAGCGCCAGAGATCCACTGATCTTCCACTTCACCGAGAGGTGTCGAATGGGGAGCGTCATCAACAGGTCCCTCGTCCTCTTCCGGCGGCGCCACTGCATGCCGCCCGGCGGGTCAACGGATCACCTCTGCCAGCCGCAACAGGCGCGCGTCGAAGTTTGCCCCTTGGGCCCGGGCCAGCTTCAGGTTGACGATAATCTGGGGCTTGCGGCCCGCGAGCGCCACGGTCAGCGCAGCGTGGCTTCGCGAGTGCGCCGCCTCGCCACTGACGAGCAGCAGCTTCTTCGCGCGACCGAGCGTCCTCAGCGCATCGAGCATCCCCGTGGGCAGCGGGGTGAGGTAGAGCAGGTTGACGCCGGCTTGGCTGACCAGCTTGGCCGGGGCGTCGCCCTTCTTCACCGAGATCTGCTTCACCGACAGCTTGAGCCCGGAGACCCGGGCGCCCAGCACGCGCTTGATCTCGGCCTTGATCTCGTTGGCCACCCTGCCGCTGGCGTCATCACCCACGAGCGATACGACGCCGATCTTGAGCTGCCCTCCCCGGCCAGAGGTCAGGTTCCGGTCGTAGGTCAAGGCCTTGAAGGTGATCGCGACGCGCAGCTTGGCCGGCACCCGCTGGGCCCACGCCCGCGATTCCGACAACATCGCGACCATCAACACCAACGGCAGCCACCAGTGAGACATCCTCGGCATTATCTCTGTATTCCTTGGCAAAAACCACGCCTTGCGTTCAGGGACGACCCTTTGACGCGTGACCGTTGCCAACTCTTCACCCTCTACCCTTGCCGTGCTGTCTACCCTTGCCGTGCTGTTCTCTTCGCGTCTCAATACCTGACGCTCGCCGCCAGCCCTGCCCCACCCCCGCCCGCTGTCGGCGCGACCCGCCAGGTCCT
>JAUVBO010000630.1 GCA_030591195.1 Pseudomonadota bacterium | reverse complement strand
TACAAGGTCGCCGGGCGCTACGGCCTCGCCGTGCGCGCGGTGGCCAATCGCTACACCCAGGTGCCGCCCTCGCCGCTGGTCGAGGCGGTGGTGGTGGGCCAGGGCTTCGACGAGGCTGACGACTGGATCGTCGAGCACGTCGGCGCCGGGGACGTCGTGATCACGGCCGACATCCCGCTGGCCGCGCGGAGCCTCGAGAAGGGTGCCGCCGTGCTCGGGCCCAAGGGCCGGCGCTTCACCGAGGAGTCGATCGGCGACGCGCTGGCCACCCGCGAGCTCTCCCAGCAGCTGCGCGAGATGGGGGTCCAGACCGGTGGACCCGCCCCGATGGCGAAGAAGGATCGCTCGCGGTTTCTCTCCAAGCTCGACGAGCTGGTCAACACGATCCGGCGTGGCCCCTGATGCGCGCGATCAGAGCCTCGAGGCGCTGGAGCTCACCGTCGAGCCGGGCCACCCGGTCGGCACCGGCGGCGAGGATCGCCTCGTTCGCCGCCGCGGTGCCGGCGTCGACCACCTTGGCCCCTTCGACCTGCAGCTCGGCGATGGATCGCTCGGCGACGGCGCGGACGGCGCGCAGGTCATCGGCGCGCTGCTGGTAGTGGGCGCGGGCGTCGGCGCGGTCGAAGCTGAGCAGGGCCTCGAGGTCGTCCTCTAGCTCCGAGATGCGGGCGCCGGTCTGTTTCGTCAGTTGCGCGAGCTCGGCGGTCCGCAGCTCGAGCTCGCGCTCGAGCTGACCCCGCTCGGTCTGGTGGGTCGCGTCCTGGCGGGCGTCGTCAGCCTCGTCCTGGGCCGCGGCGAGCGCGCTCTCGTGCGTGCTCTCGGCGAGCTCGACCTGGCACTTGGCCCGCACCGTGGCGAGCTCACGGAGGGCCGAGGCCGCCTGACGCTCGGCCTCGGCCTGTCCCTCGAGGGCTCGGCGCAAGGCCTCACCCTCGATCCCCGTGGCGAGCGTGACCGGGCGCTGCTGGCGCAAGAGGGTGACCTCGGCCTCGAGGGCGGCGATCCGGGCCTGGGCGGCCTGCAGCGGGTCTCTGAAGCTCATCGGTTGCTGGTGCCTGTCGGCAGCGGGAAGATCCAAGCGCCGGCGAGGTAGACCGCCTTCGAGATGGTGAAGCCGACGAACCAGGCGTAGGTGTAGAGCGTCAGCCAGAACGGTGCGACCTCGACGGCGCCGATGGTGCCGAGGAAACCAGGGACGTTGGGCAGGATCCCGGCGGCGAGGGCGACCAGCGCCCGGGCGTTGAAGCCGCCCCGGAAGCTGTATCGGCCCGGGCGGTAGAGATCGACCAGATCGAGCTCCATTCGCCGGCAGACGAAGTAGTCGGCGATCAGCACCCCGGCGATCGGCCCCAGCAGCGCCGAGTAGCCGATCAGCCAGGTGAAGATGTATCCGGTGGGGTCGGCGATCAGCTTCCAGGGCATCATCAGGATGCCGATCACGCCGGTGATCACGCCGCCGGCGCGGAAGGTGATCCGCGACGGCGCGAGGTTGGTGAAGGCGTTGGCCGGCGCCACCACGTTGGCCGCGAGGTTGGTCGTCAGCGTCGCCACCGCCAGGGCCAGCATCGACAGCACCACCACCGGCATCGAGTCGAAGCGGCCGAGCAGCTTGATCGGATCCCAGATCTCCTCGCCATAGATCGTCAGCGTCGCCGAGGTCACCGCGACGCCGATGAAGGCGAACAGCGGCATCGTCGTGTTCAGCCCCAGGGCCTGGCCGAGGATCTGGTCCCGCTGGCTGCGTGCGTAGCGGGTGAAGTCGGGGATGTTGAGCGAGAGGGTCGCCCAGAAGCCGACCATCCCGGTCAGCCCGGGGAAGAAGAAGCGGAAGAACTCGCCCGTGTCAGCGAAGCGATCGGGGCGGTCGAGCATTGGCCCCCAACCGCCGGCGCGCAGGTAGGCACAGACCAGCTAGCCGTGGCCGATCAGCAGCTGGAAGGGCGCGCCGGCCTTCTCGAGGAAGCGGATCGACTCGATGCCGCGCCAGATCACCGCCATGTTGATCAGCCAGAAGATCGCGAAGCCGATCCAGGCTCCCAGCCCCATGGTGCCGACGAAGCCGAGGTCGATCGCGGGGAGGGCCTTCCACCAGGCGAAGCCGGCGCTCATCGCCTGGTCGATCGCCGCGCCGCCGATCCAGGTCTGGATCCCGAACCAGCCGCAGGCGACCACCGCGCGCAGCAGCGAGGGGATGTTCGCGCCGAAGAGGCCGAAGGCCGCGCGGGCGAGCACCGGGAAGGGCACGCCGTAGCGGGTGCCGGCGTGAGCCACGAGCACCATCGGCACCAGCACGATCAGGTTGCCCAGAAAGACCGTCAGGATCGCCTGCCACCAGTTCATCCCGCCCTTGATCAGCGAGGAGGCGAGCATGTAGGTCGGGATGCAGACGCTCATCCCGACCCAGAGCGCGGCGATGTCCCAGGTGCCCCACTTGCGGTCGGCGAGGCCGGTGGGCGCGATGTCCTCGTTGTACAGCGGGCTGTCGCTCAGGTCGGCCGAAGGCGGCAGCTCGCGGATCTCGTCACGCCCCATCCGGTGTCTCCCGGGTCGTCATCGTGGCGGTGGGAACAGTGCATCATACACCGGAAGAGGCGCGGGTCGGGTCAGCAGTCGAAGGGCCGGCCGGTCTCGAGCTCGAGCAGGCGGCGCTTGCGCCAGAGGCCGCCGCCGTAGCCGGTGAGCCGTCCGTCGGCGCCGATCACCCGGTGACAGGGGACGAGGATCGCGAGCCGGTTGTCGCCGACGGCCCCGGCCGCGGCGCGGAACGCCGTCGGGCGGCCGACCTCGCGGGCCAGCTCGCCGTAGCTGATCGTGCTGCCGTAGGGGATCGCGACCCGGCGCTGCCAGACCTGCTGCTGGAACGCGGTGCCAGGCAGCTCGAGGGGCAGGTCGAAGGCTCGCCGGGTGCCAGCGAAATACTCCCGGAGTTGAGCTGCCAGCCGCGAGAGCAGGCGAGAGCGGCCCGGCACGAAGGTCGCGCTCAGGCGCCGGCGTAGCCGCTTGAGCTGGGTCTCGAGCATCCGGCGATCGCCGAACTCGAGCAGGCAGATGGCCTCGTCGGTGGCGCCGGCGAGCATCGGTCCCAGGGGGGTCAGCACCCGGTTGATGGTGATCGTCACGGCGCCTGCGTTCGCGGCCTGGCGCTTGGTCGGCGCCGCGCCGAACAGGCCGCGGAACGCTTCGTTGAAGCCGCTGAGCGAGCCGTAGCCATGGTCGAAGGCGGCGCTGGTGACGTCGGCCCCGCAGCGGATCTGTCCGAGGGCCAGGCCGAGCCGGCGCGCCCGGTGGTAGGCGTGGAACGTCAGCCCGTAGCAGCGCTGGAACCAGCGGCGCACTTGGTCGGGGCCGAGGCCCCGCTGGCGTAGATCAGCGTCGGTCCAGCGGTCGGTCGGGTCGGCCTCGATCGCCGCCAGCAGCGGCGCGAGCCACTCGGGCGCGCTGCCCGCCGGCTCGAGCGGGCGGCAGCGCTTGCAGGGGCGGAAGCCCGCTAGCAGCGCGTCCCGCGCCGAGGGGTAGAACTCGACGTTTGCTGGCCGCGGCGTGCGCGCCGGGCAGCCGGGCCGGCAGAAGATCCCGGTGGTCTTGACCGCGGTGAAGAAGACCCCTTCGTAGGAGAGGTCACGGCGCTGCAGCGCCGCGATCATCTCCTCGCGGGGGGGCAGGGTGGTGCGGAAGGCAGGGTGGTCCGGGTTGTTCATCGGGG
>JAUVBO010000692.1 GCA_030591195.1 Pseudomonadota bacterium | reverse complement strand
TGGATCCTCGAGCTCGACCGCGGCCACGGGCTGCCCTTCAAGGGCAACTACTCGAGCTGGCTCGAGCAGAAGCACGACCGCTTGGCCCAGAAGGAGAAGTCCGAGACCGCCCGCCAGCGCGCCCTCGCCGAGGAGCTGGAGTGGGTCCGCCAGAGCCCCAAGGGCCGCCGCGCCAAGAGCAAGGCGCGGGTCGCCGCCTATGACGCGCTGGTCAACCAGGAGCGCGAGAAGCGCGAGCGCAAGGCCGAGATCCGCATGCCGGTGCCCGAGCGGCTCGGCGACCAGGTGCTCGAGGTCGACGGGCTGAAGAAGGGCTTCGGCGATCGCCTGCTGATCGACGACCTGAGCTTCAAGGTCCCGCCGGGCGCGATCGTCGGCCTCGTCGGCCCGAACGCCGCCGGCAAGACGACCCTGTTCAGGATGATCGTCGGCGAGCAGGATCCCGACGCCGGCACGATACGCCTCGGCCCGACGGTCCACCTCTCCTACGTCGACCAGACCCGCGAGGACCTCGACGGTGACAACACCGTCTGGGAGGAGATCTCCGAGGGCGCCGAGGTGATCGACCTCGGCAACGGCCAGCTCAACTCGCGCGCCTACGTCGCCTCCTTCGGCTTCAACGGCCCCGACCAGCAGAAGGAGGTCGGCGTGCTCTCGGGCGGCGAGCGCAACCGGGTCCACCTGGCCAAGCTGCTCAAGGCCGGCGGTAACCTGCTGCTGCTCGACGAGCCGACCAACGACCTCGACGTCGACACCCTCCGGGCACTGGAGGACGCGCTGTACACCTTCTCCGGCAGCGCCCTGGTGATCGCCCACGACCGCTGGTTCCTCGACCGGCTGGCGACCCACATCCTCGCCTTCGAGGGAGACTCGGAGGTCCGCTGGTTCGAGGGCAACTACCAGGCCTACGAGGCCGACCGCAAGAAGCGCCTCGGCACCAACGAGCTGGTCCCCAAGCGGATCAAGTACCGCAAGTTCAGCCGCTGACCGTCGCCTCCCGGCCGGTAAGCTGTGATACCGTAGTTTCCCGTTAATTTTGCTGCTGTTTTCCGAGATGCCGAACCCGTCGAGGTGCGAGCCGCGATGAACCCACTGCCCACCCGCGTCGACAGGCACTCAGAGGCCTTCCGCGAGAACCTCCAGCAGAACCTCGCCGCCGTGGCCCAGCTGCAAGAGCACCTGGCCCGGGCCCATGCGGGCGGCGGGGAGAAGTACAACCGCCGCCACCTGGCGCGGGGCAAGCTGCTGCCTCGCCGCCGGGTCGAGCTGCTGCTCGACCGCGACAGCCCGTTCCTCGAGGTCTGCGCCCTGGCCGGGATCCACCAGCCGGGCCGAGTTCCCGGCGGATCGCAGATCTGCGGCATCGGCTGGGTCAACGGCACCGAGTGCATGATCTCCGCCTCGGAGGCGACGGTCCAGGGCGGCGCGATCAGCCCGATCGGCCTCCAGAAGGGCCAGCGAGCCGCCGAGATCGCCTGGGAGAACCGCCTGCCGTCGATCCAGTGCATCGAGTCGGCCGGCGCTGACCTGCCAAACCAGGCCGAGATCTTCGTCCCCGGCGGCGGCGTCTTCCGCCACATCACCCAGCGCTCGGAGGCGCGGCTGCCGACGATCTCGCTGGTCTTCGGCTCCTGCACCGCGGGCGGCGCCTACATCCCGGGGATGAGCGACTACGTGGTGATGGTCCGCGAGCACGCCTACATGTACCTGGCCGGACCGCCGCTGGTGAAGATGGCCACCGGCGAGGAGACCGACGACGAGAGCCTTGGCGGCGCGGACCTGCACTCGCGCAGGTCTGGCGTCAGCGACTACCTCGCCGACGACGAGCTCGACTGCATCCGCATCGGCCGCGAGCTGGTCGGGAGGCTCGGCTGGCGCAAGCGCGGCCCGGCGCCCACCTGCCCCGGCGACCCGCCGCTGCACGATCCCGAGCAACTGCTCGGCATCGCCTCGGCCGACGTCCGGGTGCCCTTCGACGCCCGCGAGGTGATCGCCCGGCTGGTCGACGGCAGCCGCGTCGCCGAGTTCAAGCCGCTGTACGGCACCACGCTGGTCTGCGGCTTCGCCGAGCTCGGCGGCTACCGCATCGGCGTGCTAGCCAACAATGGGATCCTCTTTGCCGACTCGTCGGACAAGGGCGCCCAGTTCATCATGCTCTGCAACCAGACCGACACGCCGCTGCTCTTTCTGCAGAACATCACCGTCTTCATGGTCGGCAGCGCGGCCGAGGCGGCGGGGATCATCCGCGCCGGCTCGAAGCTGATCAACGCGGTCTCGAACAGCACGGTGCCGGCGGTGACGGTGATGATCGGCAGCAGCTACGGCGCCGGCAACTACGCGATGATGGGCCGGGCCTTCCACCCCCGACTGCTCTTCGCCTGGCCGAACCACAGGATCGCGGTGATGGGCTCCGAGCAGCTCGCCGGCGTGCTCGATCTGATCAAGCGTGACGCGGCACGCAAGCGCGGCGTGCCGGTCAATGAGGAGGAGCTGGCCACGGCGAAGAAGATGCTCTCGGGCAAGATCGACCACGAGTCGACCTGCTGGGCGGCCACCGGCCGGCTGTTCGACGACGGGGTGATCGATCCGCGCCAGACCCGGGCGGTGCTCGCCCTGGCGCTGTCGGCGATCCACTCGGCGGAGGTCCGCGGCACCACCAGCTGGGGGACGTTTCGACACTGACCTCGGTCGACACTGACCTTGGCCGCCGCTGCCAGACAGCCTCGGCCCACGGTGACAGAGCGAACGATGACGACCGTTACCAAGCCGATCCAGACGCTGTTGATCGCCAACCGGGGCGAGATCGCCTGCCGGATCATCCGCTGCTGCGAGCAGCTGGCGATCCGCGCGGTGGCGATCTACTCCGACGCCGATCGCGACCTGCCCCACGTACGCGAGGCGGACGTGGCGGTGCGCATCGGCGAGGCGCCCGCCGAGAGCTCATACCTCGACATCAAGGCGATCCTCGAGGCCGCCCGGCGCACCGGCGCCGACGCGATCCACCCTGGCTACGGCTTCCTCGCCGAGAACGCCAGCTTCGCCGCGGCGGTGATCGACGCCGGGCTGACCTGGGTCGGTCCACCGCCCGAGGCGATCCGTGTCATGGGCGACAAGGCCCGCGCCCGCCAGCTCGCAGCCGAGCTGGGCGTGCCGACGGTTCCCGGCTACGACGAGACGATCACCGGCGGCGGCGGGGACGCGGGCGAAGCGCTCGCCGCGGCTGCCGAGCAGATCGGCTACCCGCTGCTGGTCAAGGCCGTTGGCGGCGGTGGTGGTCGCGGCATTCGCCGGGTCGATGAGCCAGCCCAGCTCGCCGAGGCACTGCAGGGCGCGGCCCGCGAGGCCGAGGCGGCCTTCGGCGACGACCGGCTGCTGCTCGAGCGGCTGATCGAGGATCCGCGCCACATCGAGGTCCAGATCCTCGCCGATGCCCACGGCAACACCCTGCACCTCTTCGAGCGCGAGTGTTCGATCCAGCGCCG
>JAUVBO010000122.1 GCA_030591195.1 Pseudomonadota bacterium | reverse complement strand
GTCGCAGCAGCGCTGGCCGCTGGCCGCCTCGCGGCTGACGCCGGTGATCCTTTCGGCTGCGCGGTTGAAGGAAGTAATGCGCCACTCGAGATCGACGGTGAAGACCCCTTCGTTGATCGACTCGAGGATCACGTCATGACACTGGGGCAACAGAACCGGGCCCGACGACATTCGTTCATTATGAAACGAAACGGCCCGTCAATCGAGCGTTTTGCACGAACGCCAATGGTGGGACTTGCGGCGGGTGGACGGAAAACACAATTGTTTTCTGTGCATTTGTGACGAGGCGTCGCTGGCTCATTCCATGCAGCGGCACGGGTGTGATCACTTAGAAGGAGCAAGGCGATGCCAGGAGAAGATGGAACCGGACCGGCGGGAGTGGGGCCGATGAGCGGCTGGGGCGCCGGTCGCTGCGGCGACGGGCTTGGCGCAGATGACCTGACGGCACCGGGCCGCCGGGCGTCCGTGGGGCGCGGCATGGGCCGCGGCCGCGGTGGTCAGGGCCGCGGTGGTCGGGGCCGCGGTGGTCAGGGCCGCGGTGGTCAGGGCCGCGGTGCTCGGGGTCGCGGTGCTTGGGGCCGGCAGTGGGAGGAGCCGGCGGCGGATGATCGGCTGTTGCTCGAGCGACGAGCCGCCGCGCTCGAGGCCGAGCTCGATCGCCTCCGCACGCTGATCGACGAGCGCCCCGCGGAGAAGCCAGAAACATGACCCGCACCAAGAGCTGCGCCGCCTGCGACGACGCGTCGTGCGAGGCCCAGCGCAAGCGCAGCGACGAGGAGGACCAGGACTTCCGCGCCCGCCAGAGGCTGTCGGCGCGGATGTGCCAGATTGCCCACAAGGTGCTGGTGCTCTCGGGCAAGGGCGGCGTGGGTAAGAGCACCGTGGCGGTCAACCTGGCGGCGGCCCTCGCCCTCGAAGGCCAGCGCGTTGGCCTGCTAGATGTCGACATCCACGGTCCGAGCATCCCGAAGCTGCTGCGGATCGAGGGGACTGAGGTCAGCGGCGAGGACGGGGCGATCGACCCGGTGAGGGTCGGCTGCCGGCCGGGCGTGATCAGCGCGATGTCGGTCGGCCTGCTGCTGCCCAAGCGCGACGATCCGGTGATCTGGCGCGGACCGCGCAAGTACCACCTGATCAAGCAGTTCCTCACCGATGTCCAGTGGGGCCAGCAGGACTACCTCGTGGTCGACTCGCCGCCCGGCACCGGCGACGAGCCGCTGGCGGTCTGCCAGCTGCTCGAGCATCCCGACGGGGCAGTGATCGTCACCACGCCCCAGGAGCTCTCCGTGCAAGACGTCCGCCGGTGCATCAACTTCTGCCGCCAGGTCGAGCTGCCGGTGCTCGGAGTGATCGAGAACATGAGCGGCTTTGTCTGCCCCGGCTGTGGCGAGCGGGTCGAGATCTTTGGCAGCGGCGGCGGGCAGCGCATGGCGGACGAGATGAACGTGCCCTTCCTCGGCACCGTGCCGATCGAGCCAGAGGTGGTGACGTCGGGCGACCGTGGCAGGCCCCTGGTGCAGAGCTGCGCCGACTGCGCCGCCTCGAGGGTCTTCCGGCGCATCGCGCGGATGTTGCTCGATCGTCCCGCGGTGTAGGCGCCCACGGCCAGGAGCCTGCCGCTACTCACTCGGCTTTCGTGCCCGGGCGAGCTGCTCGCCCTCGCTCTCAGCGCGTTGCACGAGGTGAGTCGCGAGGGCGCCGAGGCCTGCGAGGGTCTCCACCGCGCCGTAGCTCGGGGTGGCGATGGCGAAGCCGCCCGGCATCGTGGCGCGGATCTTGGCCAGCAGGGCCCGGTCGCGCTGGGCCCACCGCTGGTGGTCGACGGCCAGCTCGACCAGCTTGGCCTGACCGGTGCGCGCGGCAGCGGGGCCTCCGGGGCAGAGGGTGATCGTCGACGGATCGCGCAAGCCGCGGGTATAGGCCCAGCTCCGGTTGAGGACGTAGCCGCTGCAGGAGAGCTTCATCGCCGCGGCGCGCTCGCGCAGCAGCTCGGCCTCGGCGAGAGCCGCCGCCTCGGGGCTGGTGATCAACAACGCGGTGGCAGCCTCGGAGGTCAGGTAGGCCTTGACCCGCTCGGCGTGCTCGCGAATCGTCTCGAAGACCACCGAGACGGTGGCGAGGAAGGCTCCGAGATCGTCGAGGAAGCCCTCGCCGAAAGCGCGAGAGAAGACGTTGTTGATCAGCTTGTGGACCTTGCCGCGGAGAAACCCGCGCGAGCTGCTCGGCAAGAAGAAGCCGATCAGGTGCCGGTTGAAGAGCCAGGAGAGCTTGTCGGGCGCGTCGAGAAAGTCGAGCGCGTTGCGCGCCGGCGGGGTGTCGACGATCACCAGATCGTGCGTGTCGTCCTCGATCAGCCGGTAGACCGCTTCGGCCGCGGCGAACTCCTGCACGCCGAGCGTCACCTCGCGCAGCACCCGGTAGAGGCGGTTTTCCATCACGGCGTCGACGCTTGCCTGGTCCGGGGCGCAGGCAACCACGAGGCTGTCGAGGATCGCCGTCGGGTCGAGCATCCAGATCCCGAGCCGGCCGGCGTCGGGTACGCCGAGCTGGGCCAGGGCGTCGGCAGCGAGCGGCCGTGGCGCCGCGCCACCTGCCCCTTCGGCGGGCAAGCCGACCGCCTCGCAGAGCCGCCGGGCCGGGTCGATGGTCAGCACCACCACCCGGCGGCCGACGCGCGCGCCGGCGATGCCGAGGGCGGCGGCGGCGGTGGTCTTACCCACGCCGCCCGCGCCGCAGCAGAGCAGCAGCAGCTTCTCCCGCAGCAGTCCTTCGAGGTAGGTCGGCGACCCGGGCCGCCGCTGGTCGGCGTCTCCCCTCACCGGCCGTGCTCCTCGGCGAGGGCCGCGCTCAGCGCCGCGCCGCGCTCGCCGCGCTCGGCGAGCCGCGCCACCTCCAGGTCGGGCTGCTGTAGCCGCGCCTCGGCGACCCGGGCGCGCGCGATACGCGCCACCAGCTCGCCCCCGAGTGCCGGCCCGTGCTCGGCCAGCAGCCTTTCCACCTCGGCGCGCTCGGCCTCGTCAAACGGGTCGCGCGGGACGCGGTTGACCAGCACGCCGATCACCGGGATCTCGCTGCGGCGCAGGCCGGCGACCAGCTCCAGCGCCTCGCTCACCGGCAGCTCTTCGCCGATGCTCACGACCACCGCGCCGCAGCGGCGCGGGTCGGTCAACAGGGCCAACCCCTCCGAGCCCACCTGGCGCAGGGGCCCGCTCGACACCACCCGCAGCAGCATCCGGGGCAGCTGGGCCAGGGCCAGGGCATGGCCGGTGGCCGGCAGGTCGACGACGACGGTCCGGTACCGCGGGGCGCCGTCCTTGTCCGTCCGGCCGACCAGATCAAGCAATCGCAACAACGCTCCGGTCTCGGCAAAGGCCGGCGCCGAGACGAGGAAGCGACGGATGACCTTCGACTTGAGCGCGGCCCTCGCCATCCAGCGGGCCGGCAGCACCTGCTCGAAGAAGCGCAGGAATCCCTTCTGCGGCGTGATCAGCACCCCGTCGATCCCGGGCGCCAGCTCCGTCGGCTGCTCGCCCGACAAGCGGTCTCCGAGGGCGTGAGATAGCGGCGAGAAGGCATCGGCGTCGGCGGTCAGCTCGACGCAGAGCACGCGCCCCAGTCGACTGGCTAGCCGCGTCAGCAGCGCCGCGGCGGTGGTCTTTCCCACGCCGCCCTTGCCAGAGACGAGGATCAAGCGGCGGCGGAGGAGATCATCGAGGACTGGGGCCATTAAGGCCTTCAGAATAGAAGGTTTGGCGGGGGCGGTCCACCGTCGAGACCGACCCCGTAGAGAGGAGGGAACGATCGGTCGGCGAAAGTGTCCAAACGATCGGCGACCCGAGGTGTCGATTCAATCAGAACCCACAGGGACGACGGAGGCAGCATGTTCCGTGACGACCGGGCGGCGCTGCTCTCTCGCGTTCGCTCGCTGACCAACGAGCTCGAGCTGGAGCGGCGACATCGCGCTGGCGCCGAGGCCGCGCCCGTCGAGGCCGGAGCCGAGCAAAAACGGCAGGGAGCGCCCTGGCAGCCGCTGATCGTGCTGCTGCCGCTCGTGCTCTCGATACCGATCCTCGCGGTGCAGACCATTCGCGCGCGCGAGGCCCACGCGGTGGCGGCCTTGCACGCGGCCGCGGCCGAGGTCGCGCAGCTCGAGTCGAGGCGCGAGGCGATCGCGCACAGCCAGTGCTTCGCCCGCCTGATCAATGCCCGCGCGGAGCTCACGCGAGCGAGCCGGCGCGCTGGACGGTACGACGGGGCGCGATGGCGTCCACCCCTCCGGGTGACCACGACCAGGGTCGAGGTCAAGTAGCGCCCCTGCGGCGGCTTGACCCCGACGACGCCGCGCTGCCCCGGGCGTGCTAAGGTCTCTGCTCACGGAGGACGTCGACGTTGTATCACCGACGAGCAAGACCCCGATCGCCCGCCAACCGCCACTGCTTGACCCTGATCGCGGCGCTCGCCGCCGCCGGCTGCGGTAGCGACGGCGGATCCACCGAGCTCGATGCCGCGGCGGACGGCGGCGCCGACGCGGCGGAGGCCGTGGCCGACACGGCGCCGGAGCCGGCGTTCGACCTGGCCCCGGACCTGGCGCCCGATCTGCCCCCGCCGCCGCTCGTCGACATCCGCGCCGACCACAACCGCGACGGGGTCGTCGACCTGACCGATCCCACCGAGGACGCCGACGAGCAGACCTGGGACGAGAGCCACGGGGCGATCTTCCTCGCCAACCTCGACGACGATGACCTGAGCTGTCCGAAGGTCAACAGCTCCATCTCCGACGCAGATCTCGCTGCCTGCCACGACGCGGCCGACGAGGCGATCGACGGCGCCGCCGACCTCGAGGACCTCGCCCGGCTGAAGACCGCACCCTGGCCCGGCGCACCCGACGGCGCCACGGGCCGCGTCGAGCTCTCGCTGCCGAGCGGCGACGCCCGGCTCGCGCCGGATGACGTGGCCCGGCTGTTTGTCGATGACGGCGGCGGCAAGTTCTCTCCCCTGGCCGCCGACCACCAGCTCGACGCCGATGCCCTGCGCCGGGGCGTGACGCTGGCCCTCGAGGGCAAGGACATCCTCCGCGGCGACAAGCCCTGGGACGGCTACCTCGAGGTGACCTTCACCGTGCGCGGGCCTGGCGCCGGAGGAGGCCAGGGCGCCGCCGGCGAGATCGTCGGCAGCGACACGGTACGGCTGCGCCTGGCGCCGCTGCTGACGAGCCACCACCTGCAGCCGGCCGAGCGGATCTTCGTCAGCGACAGCGGCGGCCCCGACTCGGACGTGTTCCAGGCCGGCATCGCCAAGGCGCTGCAGGCCGCTGGCCTGGCGGCCAGCGCGCTGGTCAAGCTGCCGACCTGGGATCAGTGGACCCAGGACTTCTTCGAGACCGGCTGGATGTCGATGCCCGCGGCCGGCGGCAAGCAACACGTGATCACCGTGCTGCTGCGCTCGGCGAACATCGAGGAGCCCGACGACCCGTCACCGCTGCGCTGGGCGGGCCGGATGGTCTTCGAGCAACGGGGCAAGGACGTCGCCGCGATCCAGCAGTTCGACCTGAAGCACGACCTGTCGATGCAGAGCCTCAACTCCCTCGGCAACCTCGAGACCAACCCGCCCTACGACCACGCCGGCCAGAGCTACCCGCTGGGGCGGAAGATGATGGGGCGCACGCCGGGCTATTTCCCCGATCCTTCGTTCACCAAGCTGCTCGAGGCCCAGGCGGTGCAGCCGCCGGTCTACCTCGACACCTCGTGGCTGCTGGTCGGCCACGTCGACGAGACGATCAGCTTCGTGCCCGCGGCCAGCCCGCGCGGCTGGGCGCTGGTGCGCAACGACCCGGCGCTGGCCAAGCTGCTGCTCGAGGAAGCCTCGGCCGCCGGTCATGGCGCGACGAAGATGTTCGAGGGCCAGCAGTGGCTCGACTACAACGACAACGTGTCCTCGGCCACGGTGACCATCGACGAGGTGCTCGCCGACACCGAGGTGATGGCCGAGAGCGCCAAGGCGGTGGTGGAGGTCGAGGCCCAGCTCGTGGTGCTCAAGCAGGAGACCGGCATCACCGCGGCCGAGATGATCCCCCTGCCGTTCCTGCACTACCCCGTCGACGGCTTCTCCGTGGCCTACCAGCCGGGCACGGTCAACAGCACCCTGATCGCCCCGGGGCACTTCCTCGCCCCCGAGACCCACGGCCCGCTGATCGACGGTGTCGACCCCTTCAAGCAGCAGCTGCAGGAGGCCCTCGCCAAGCATCAGGTCACCGTGCACTACGTCGAGAACTGGGACCTCTACCACCGGCTCAGCGGCGAGGTGCACTGCGGAACCAACTCCCTGCGCGCCTTGCCGGCGGCCCGGTGGTGGCAGAGCGGCCGGTGACCGCCGGGCGGGCCGCTGCTACAATTGGCCCGGGCGTAACCGAGGGGCACCGATGCAACGACTCTCAGCAGGAACGATCTTCTTGTGGGCGCTGGGTTTGACGCTGGTGCTGGCGCTGGTGGGCTGCGGCAGCAGCTCGGACGACGGCCAGGACGGAGGCCCCTTGGGCGACGGCCCGACGCCGGGCGTCGAGGCTGGCGGTGGTGGCCAGGACGCGGGCGGTGCCACCGTAGACACCGTCGACCCGATCCCGCCGCGCAAGGGGGGCATCGGCGCCACCTGCTCCGGCGACCAGGACTGCACCGAGCCCGCCGGGGTCGAGTGCTTCGAGACCGTGCCCGGGCTGGTCGAGTGGCCGGGCGGATATTGCTCGATGGGCTGCGGCCAGGAGGACGATCCCGAGTGCGGCCCGGGAGCCGGCTGCATGACCGGTAGCAGCGCCAGCGGCGGCCCGAGCGTCAGCTTCGCCTTCTGCGCCAAGCAGTGCAAGCGCTCCGACGACTGCCGCGTGCGCGAGGGCTACACCTGCAAGATTCTCTTCCCCGGCCTGCCTGGCTCCTGCGTCCCACCGGGGTTCTGAGGCGCGGCGGCGTAGCCCGAATCGCTTGCTGGCCGTAATGGCTCGTGAGGTCGCGAGACCAACCTATGGTCAACGGAGGACCCGATGAGCCAGTTCAAGTTCTATGACGAGATCAACGCCCCCGAGGGCGCGCGCGAGCTGCTCGCCGGCGCGAAGAAGCAGTTCGGCATGCTGCCGAACCTGTTTGCCGGCATGGCCGAGTCACCAGCCGTGCTCAGCTCGTATCTCGCGCT
>JAUVBO010000062.1 GCA_030591195.1 Pseudomonadota bacterium | reverse complement strand
GGCCCCGTGGCCCGACACCGCGCCGTGGCCCGACACCGCGAGCGATGGCCCGGCACCGAATGACAGCACGACGCCCGACGAGGGCGCCCCCAAGGACGCCGCGGTGCCGCCGGACAGCAACGCCTGCGGCGGAAGCTGCACGGGGACCTGCACCGGCAACTGCTCGGCGACCTGCGATACTACCTGCACCCAGGCCTGCGCCAACGGCTGCACCTCCGGCTGCACCGCCTCCTGCCAGCTCAACTGCACGGGGACCTGCTCGGCGACCTGCACCGGCAACTGCACGGCGACCTGCGACAGCACCTGCACCGACCTCTGCAGAGACAGCTGCACGGTGACCTGCGCGACCAACTGCATGACCTCGTGCAGCGGCTGCTGCGACAGCGGCTGCACGATTTGTTGCCACTGAATCTTGGTTGTTGCCACTGAATCGTGGGGCGGGTCACGCGCCCCGAGATAGCCGGTCGACGGCGGCCCAGAAGCGCCGGTTGACCCGCACCCGCGCCTGGTGCATCCGGCAGATGTGGGTCGCCCGCTGGTAGAGCGTCGGCGACCGGGCGAGGTCGTAGTCGTGCGCCGGACAGGTATCGCAGCTCGGTGCGTGCTCGCAGCTGGCGCAGCCGAGGGGGCTACGCGCCGCGGGCGTGGCGACGACGAACGGCCGCAGGCGGTTGAGATCGAGCCCACCCCGCAGGACGTTGCCCAGGATCCGGGGCGACCGCTGGCCCAGGGCGCAGGCCATGAACCGCTGGCAGGGGTGCAGGTTGCCGTCAATGTCGACCGCGATGGTGCGCACGCCGGCGGTGCACCAGCGCCGGTCCGGGTCGGGGTGGGCCACGTCCCGGCGCAGCAGGAAGCACTCGTGGTCCCGCCAGAGCTCGCGCGAGAGCATCTCATCGGCCAGCCGGTCGAGCTGGGCCTCGTAGACCGCCTCGTCGCCGGGCTGCCAGACGTCCTCGAAGACCGTCTTGGCCCGCACGCCGCGCACGCCGAGGGAAAACAGGTGCAGCACCGACTCGGCGAGGAACGGCAGGGTGTCGTGGGCGATGGTCAGGTTGGTCCGCGGCTCGGGGGTCTGGGCCAGCCACAGCGGCAGGTTGGCCAGCACGTCGTCGTAGCTGCCGCGGCCGCCCGGGTAGACCCGCTGGCGGTCGTGGACGTGGCGCGGCCCGTCGATGGTGATCCGGACCTCGAGCCCGTGCTCGGTGACCAGCCGCTGGGCCGCCGCCGTGTGGTAGAGCGTGCCGTTGCAGGGGGCCCAGAAGCTGCTGCGCTGGTGCCACGGGTGGTCGAGCTCGCCGGTGCGCCGGCGGACGTAGCCGATCACCTGCTCGATCAGCTCGGCCTCGAGCAGCGGCTCGCCGCCGAAGAACATCCACGAGCAAGCCGGCTCGGCAAACAGGTCGCGCCGCGCGAGCAGGTAGTCCACCGCGGCGCGCGCGACCTCGAGCGACATCCGCCGGGTGCGCTTGTGCAGCACGTAGCAGTAGTGGCACTGGAGGTTGCACGCCTCGGTGACGAAGAGCACCACGGTCCGGGCGGCTGGGAGGGCGGCGGTGCTCATCCTCTCAGTCTCCCTCCGCCGCCTCGAACAGCGCGCCGTGCTCGGGGCTGTCGTAGGGCACGCCGTCGATCACCTGCCGGTAGATCAACGCCGCCAGCATTGGCTCGCGACAGGCCTCGCCGGAGAAGAACAACCGCCCCGACGGAAGGTCTACGACGTGGGGGGAGAGGTCGATGCTCGGATCGCCGGCGATGGTCTCGAGCACCAGCGTCGAGTTCTCCCGGGTGGCCGAGAGGGCTCGCGCCAGCGAGGCGTCGAGCAGCGAACGCAGGGCCGGTCGCTCGGCTGGATCGCTCACGCGAAGGGCGCAGAGCAGCCGCTCGCAGGTCTTGAGCGCGGTGAGGGTGAAGCCGAGCTTGTCCGGCAGGCACGGCTGCTCGATGTCGCGCAGGTACCAGGCGCGCGCCGCCCGTCGGCGGCCGCTCCGCTCGAGCAGGTTGCCGCCGTAGAGATAGACGGTATTGCGGTAGCGCAGCTGTGCCGGGTCTCGCACGTTGAGCGGCATCGCCGGGTCCTGCCCCAGCCCGTGGCGCCGCTCGAAGTCGATCATCGCCGCCTCGATCGCCTCGAACGCCGCCAGCGGCCTTTCGCTGGCGACGCCATTTTCGATGGTCACGATCGTCGTGGCGACCAGCCGGATGGTCAGCGCAAACAGCTGCCCCATCGGCGTGTCGCTGGCCACCGCATCGCGCAGCTCGCCGCCGAATGCCTCCTCGCTGCTGAGCAGCGCCTCGAGCGACAGCTCGCCCGGACCCCAGAGGACCTCGAACAGCCGTCGCTGCCAGGGCAGCAGCTCGCGGACCGGCCGGTGGAACCACAGGGGCAGCCGATCGTGGCGATCGGCGACCAGCGGCAGCCAGGCGCAGCCGGCGAGCAGACGCATCAACCCGGCGACCTGCCCGGCCGTGACCTCCGCCGGTAACGCCTGGTAGATCCCGTGCACCCTGGTGGTCACCTCGACCCGTGCGGCCGTCGGATCGGCGGGCGCCGCGAGCGAGGGCACCCAGCCAAGCAGGGCATCGACCGCGGCCAGGACCGCGGGTGACGAGGCTGGTCGCGCGTCGGGTCGCAACCGCCAGGGCCGATCCGTCGGCAGCCGGGGCGCCGCACCGTCGGCCGCTCGCAGCGCGCCCAGGCCGGCGTGGACGTAGTTGTTCAGGTGCCGCTCGCGGTACAGCTGCTCCACCTGCTCCGGCGTCAGTTCCCAGACGCTGGCCACCCGGCCGAGCGCCGAGCCTGGGGTGGTCGCAGGCGGCGGCTCGGTCGGCCACTTCCGACCGGTGAGCCGCTCGATCGGGTCGTCGTATTCAAGCGGCTCGATCGGCGGCAGCTCGGTCAACAGCCCACGCGCCTGGAGCGTGGCGAGCATCCGGCGAGTAGCCTCGCGCTCGAGGTGGGCCGCCCGGCAGACCTGCCACGGCGGGGTGTTGACCTCGAGAGTCGCCCGCAGGTTGAGGTGCACGCAGCGCCGGCAGTGGTACGCGTCGCAGACGGCGCAGATCGGCGCGTGGTCGCGGGCGAGCAGCTGCCGGTTGGGGATCTGCGGCTCGTCGGGCAGGGCGCCGATCGACGGCTCGCCAGCGAGGGCGAAGCCCGGGCAGATGTGGAGCGCGCCGCTCGGGGCGACCGTGAGGTGGCCGAGGCCCGCGCCGCACTCGGCCGGCTGCTGCAGCACCAGCCGGTCGGACAGCACGCTGAGCTCGATCATCCGGCCCGCGGCGTAGCAGCCCTCGAGGCGACGACGGGCCCGGTCGAGGGTCAGGCGATAGCGCTCGAGATCTTGGCTGCCGTAGCCGTCGAGGCCGAGCGGCACCAGCACCACCCGCGGGACGCGAGCGGCGAGCGCCCACCAGACGTCGGGCCAGCGCTCGAGCAGCGCCGGCGCCACCCGCAGCATCGCCACGGCGTGAGCACCGGTGGTGATCTCCGTCGCCAGCGCCTGGTCCCCGTCGCCGAGCAGATCGACGACCGGCACGTCCTGGGGCTCGAGGCTCGCGGAGCCCACCGGGACGTAGCAGACGTGGTCGCGCCGCCGCAGCCGGGCACGCACTCGCTCGGGGACGCCGGCCCGTGGGGCAATGACCTGGACCGCCAGGCTGCGCGCCTCGGCGTAGGCCAGCGACTGCTCGACGACGTCGGTCGACATCGTCTCGCCCGGCGCCCCGGCCGGTGGCCCGGCGTAGTAGCAGAACGAGGGCCCGGCCTCGTCGAGCAGCAGCACCACAGAGCGCCCGGTCATCACCCCTCCGTTGATCGAGCATACCACGAGTGAAGCGCTCCGGCACGGCGGGGGGGTCTGGGAGCGGCCGTACCTCGCTCGGTGCCTGCTTGACCGCCCGCCACCGTCGTCGTGGCGAACGCGTCCCGCGAGCGCCAATGGCTACCCCGGCAAGTCAGGGTCGAACGCCGTGGTGAGGGCTTGGACCTTGCCGGCGAAGGTCTGGGCCTGGTCGTCCTGGCCGGCGGCGACGAGGGCGCGGCGGAGGGCCTGCCAGATCACCAACTGGACCATGCCGCCGTCGTTGCAGATGGTGTCGAGGGTCATCCGCGTCTGGCCGTCGAGGCGCGCGCCCGAGGCGACGCTGGCGGCGAGGGTCGCCAGCGCCCGGATCTTCTTCTTCACCAGCTTCAGCGCCGCGCCGCCCTCGCTCTCCATCCGGCCGGCGAGCTGATCGAGGCGCCCCGCTGCCTCGGCCGGATCGTCGCCGCGCACGACTATCCCGAGCAGGCCGATAGCGTTGACCTGGGTCACCGCCGTGAGCGCGCCGCTGTGGCTGGGCAGCTCGCGCTCGATGACCTCGGACAGCTCGATGATCGCCAGGCCCGCCATCCGCTCGCGCTGGGGGATGATCCGCCGCAGGGCGATCTTGGTCGCCGGCGGGATCTTCTGGTCGAGCAGGACAGCGGCGGCCTGGAGGCCGTGTTGCTGCAGGGTGGCGAGCAACGCCTTGCGGGTGTTGCGCCGGGTGAGCAACATCACCATCGAGACGATGAAGCCGACCACCGCGCCGATGATCATTCCCTCGAGCATACGAGTTCCTCATGGCTGGCGGGCGTCGGTCTGGCCGGTCAACCGAGCTTCCCGGCGATGATAACACCCGCAGCGCGCGGTCAGTTGGAGGTCTTCCGCGAGCGTCCGAGCCGTGTCAGCAGGCCCTCGGCAGCCTCGAGCTCCTCGGCCGCCCGGGCGACGACGCTGGCCCGGCTGGCGATGGCGCGAGAGGTGGACGCACCGAGCTCCGCCAGGTGGGCCTGCTCGGCGACCATGTGAGCGCCGCCGCCGGTGCAAGCAGCGAGCTGGCCGGCCGTCGCGACGCGAGCCTGGGTGCCGCCGAGACAGCTCGCCAGGCCCGGGGCGCTCTGCGCGGTCGCCGGTGCCTGGGCCGGCGGATGCTCGGCGCCGCCGGAGTGGCCAAGGGCCCCGGCGGTGGCCTCGAGCGCGAGCAGGGTCGCCGTCGGGAAGCCGAGGGACTTGCCGAGGGAGCGCGCCGCGCCTCGGGCGCCGCCCGCGCGATGGGCCCGGCGGGCCTCGCCGATGGCGCGGGGCGTGTGCAGGGCGATCATCCCGGCGGCGATCTGGGCCGGCGTTACCGGCACGCCGAGCTGGGCCGCGAGGTACTGGATGCCGTAGATCGCTGCGGCGCTGATCGCCACCGTGCCCAGGGCGCCCCACTTGTGCTGCTTGACCAGCTGCCAGGTGGCCTGGGGTCCGTCGATGAAGGTCCCGCGGAGAAAGCTTCTCCCCACGGCAGCCGCTTGCTTGGTCCGGGCGAGCAGCCGGGCCAGCCCGGGCTTGCTGTCGACCCTGGCGGCGGGGCGCATCCGCCGGGGACCGGCGTCGCGATCCGCCCACGAGATCTGTGGGGTGACCAGTGACAAGCCGACCAGCAGAACAAGCGCGGAGAATACCCGAGTCATGACTCGTCGAGTTGCAACAACGAGGCCATCGACCTCCCCGCGAGCAACCCAGAAGATATCAATAGTTACACTGGAAGCCTGGCCAGGTCCCCGCGCTGAGAGGTCTCCGTATTTCGGACCGCGGATGCTGGATTGTCCGCCGCCTGGGGTGACATCCCCAATGCTCAGCTACACCGCCTGGGGTGAGAGGCCGCCCCTGAGGTCGTCCTCACCAGCCGCCGATGGCCTCGACGCGGGCTCGCTCCCAGCGCTCGACGACGGCCTGGTTGTAGAGCTTCTGCCTCGGCTCGTCGTTGCACATCACGATGCCCGCCACTCGACCCTCGCGGTAGTAGCAGCAGCGGTAGCGCCCGCCATCGTCAGATCGCTCCTCGACCACCTCGTAGCTCGCCTCGTCGGCCGGTGCTGGACGGCCGAGGGAAAAGAAGTAGCGGTCGAAGAGCTTGCACTTGAGCCGGAAGGGCTCGAGCCGGTAGCGCTCGTCGGCACCCGCGGCGTTGGCGCCGGCCACCGCTCCCTGGTGCAGGGCGTGGCGCCAGAGGTGGGTCAGCCGACCGCCGGAATGCTGGGCCACGTCGCCGGCGGCGAGGATCTCGGGGTCGGATGTCCGCAGCTGATGATCGACCACCACCCCGGTCTCGACCCGCAGACCGGCGGCGCGGGCCAGCTCGGTGCGCAGCTGGGTGCCGATGCAGCAGACGACCATATCGAAGCTCCGCGAGCCAGCGGCGGCGAGCTCGACCCGCAGCTGCTCGGCGCCAGCCCGGGCGATCGAGCAGACCCTGTCGTCGAAGGCCAGCTCGACGCCGTTGTCGACGAAGGTCTCGCGGAGCATCTTCGCGGCGGGCTCGTTGAGCTCACCCTGCATCACCGCCGAGCTGTCGCCGGCGAGGGTCACCCGCTTGCCGAGCCTCGCGAGCTGCTCCGCGACCTCGGCGCCGAGCACGCCCATGCCGACCACCAGCGCCGTCTCGGCCCGGCGCGCGTGGGCGGCGATGGCCTCGATCTGGGTGACGTCGTGGGCGTGGTGTACCAAGCCTGCCACATCGTCTGGCAGCGGCAGCCGCCGGGGCTCGGCGCCGGTGGCGAGCACCAGCCGCTCCCACGCCAGCCGCGCACCGTCGTCGAGCTCGATCCGGTGGCCCGCGCGATCGATCGCTGCCACCGTGCGGCCCACCAGCAGCTCGATGCGATGTCGCTCGTACCAGCCCGGCTCGACCAGGGCGAAGGCGTCTCGCGCGAAGCCAGCGGCGAAGCTCTTGGAGACCTTGGTCCGCTGGTAGGGGGCGCGGTCCTCGGCGGTGATCAGGGTCACCGGTCCGCGGTGGCCGCGCTCGACCAGTGCCTCGGCTGCCGACTGGCCAGCGGCCGAGCCGCCGACGATCACGATCCGCTGTTGCTGTGCGGCCACCGATCGGTCCTCCGTCCTTGCGGGCTGATCGACGATAACACCCGGCCGCGGCTGTGGCACACTGGAGGCTCAGGCCGAGGAGAGACGGTTGGGACACACGCGCCATTTTCAACGATCTGCCGCCTACCTGCCGGCGCTGAGCCGCTTCCTCGAGGAGCGCTACCGGCAGCAGGGCTACGAGGTCCAGGTGCTCGAGGAGCTGGACGTGCGTTCGCCGGGGCGGCTGGTGCAGCTGCGGCCGCGGCGTCGCGAGGGCTGGGTCGGGACCGTCTCGACCTACGCCGGCCTCGACACCGCCGCAACCGTGGCGATCAAGGTCATCGACGAGGACGACCTCGAGGTTCAGATCGGCGGCGCCAAGTGGCTCGACAAGGCCGCGGTGGCGGGGATCGGGCTCTTCGCCAGCCTCGGCTTGCTGGTGCTGCCGGCGAGCATCGGCGCCTGGAAGCAGCACCGGCTGATCGAGGACCTCACGGCGTTGATCGACGACTTCTTCGCTGACCGCCACTGAGCGTCGGGGCGTCCGGTCGATCAGGGAATCACCAGGCGCAGGCGCCTGGCGAGGACGGCGACGCGGAAGTGGTCGCCGCGGCCGAACTCCTCGCCGTCAATCTGGGCTGCAGGTGACCCGCGTCCGCCGACGATCCTGAGCTCGATCCTCGCTGCCTTGACCGGCCGCGAGTGCTCGACGCCGATCTCGCGCAGATCGTCCTCGTCGAAGAGCCCGTCGCGGAGGGTGGCGAGCAGCTTGGAGGTCAGCTCCCGCCGCCCGGCGATCGGCACCAGCTCGAAGAGGCCATCGTCGTGGCGCCCATCAGGAGCCAGCACCCACTCGCCGCAGTAGACCCGGGTGTTCTTGATCACCACGTCGAGCAGCCGCTGGTAGCGCACGGTGCGGCCGTCGAGCTCGGCCTCGAGATCGAACTTGGGGTCGTCGACGTAGGAGCCGAAGAAGTGCTTCAGGGCCGAGCCGGTGTAGAGCAGCTGGTCGCGGAGGATCTCGCGCAGCACTGGCAGCTGCTCCACCGCGTCGCGGTCGCGGTTGCGCGTGCGCAGCACCTCGGCGGTGAAGCCGATGCTCGCCGCGTCGAAGAAGTGTCCAGCAGCCGTCACCCGCCCCGCCTCGTCGAGCCGCTCGATCCGCCCGACGTCGAGCCAGCCCGTGCGGCCGGCGGCGATCACGTCGACGTTGTCGGCGAGGGCGTCAGGCCCAGCCCGCAGGCCGAACGACTTGCCCTGATCGTTGGCGGTGCCCACCGGCAACACGCCGAGGGTCACCTCGGCGACGTGGCTCGAGGCGAGCACGCCCCGGGCCACTTCGTTGAAGGTGCCATCGCCTCCCATCGCGATCAGCAGCCGCGCGCGCTCGTCGTCCACCACCGACCGCACCAGCTCCACCGTGCCTCCGTCCGGCGCGGTGGGCAGCAGGTCGTGGGCCAGGCCCGCGGCGGCGAGCAGCTCGCTGGCGCGGTCGACCAGCTCGCGGGCCCGACCGGACTGGGCGGTCGGGTTGGCGACGAGGACGATCTTCATCCAGCCCATGATACGCCATGCGCCTGCCATGGGCGGGGGGACTCCCCCGGTAGCTAGTTTCCGTCCGAAAACGAACGCATTTCGCCTGCAGATGCCGCATTCGAGCAGACAACGGGACCTTCGCGGTCGCGGTCTTGGACGATTGAGTCCAAGATTGTGCTCGAGTTTCCTGAAGCCATGACGGCTGTGGGCGCCTCAACGACTCGGGTCAGACGCTCTGAGCCCCACCCTGCGTCAACGCCTAGCCGACCTCGTCGCGCGAGCTCGTCCGGTGAGCCGTCACCTC
>JAUVBO010000361.1 GCA_030591195.1 Pseudomonadota bacterium | reverse complement strand
GTTGACGATCTCAGCGCCCGAGCAGGGACCGCAGAGCAGGTAGACCGCGGCGGCACCCTTGCCCGTCGGCGGCGTACCGGAGTTGAAGATGAAGTTGTTGTCGACCTGGGTGTTGCTCGCCGGAAAGACGATGCTCGCGTTGGGCCGCCCGTCGAGCAGGCTCTGAGCGTCGATCTTGAGGAACGCCACCCGCGCCTTCTTGCTCGTCGGTGATCCGGCGGCGAACTTGATCATCCCGTTGCTCTTCGCCGTCGCCTGCAGCCGCAGCGTCGGATAGCTGCTGTCGCCGATCAACTGGCCCGAGGCCGGGATCTGCAGGAACTCGGAGATCGGGTAGACGCCCTTCTTCAGCAGCGCCTGGCCCTCGTTGTCGAGGCAGTCCTGGATCGTCTTGCGGTTGTTGGTCGCCGAGCCGCCCGGATCGGGCGTGATCGCCGCGCAGGCCGACGGAGGGGTGGACCCGTCGACCGGCTTGGACCCGTCGACCGGGCTGGAGCCGTCAGTCGGCAGCGGCGCATCGGCGACCAACGGGCCATCCCTGACCACGCCCGCTTCCGTCAGCATCGACCCACCCTCAGTCACCGGCCCGACGAGGTAGTCCGTGGGCGACGGGGCTCCATCCCGGTCAACGCCAATGGTACCCTGGCCGCAACCGACCAGCATCCCGAGGGCCAGCCCCAGACGACATCGCCAGATCATGTCGATTCCTCTTCCTTGTTTGATAGTAATAACACAGGCTAAGCCGCAATGAACGCTCGTCGGCTCCGCGGCGGCGCGGTGAACGATCCAACGATGACGTGCTTTCACATCGACTTACCGAGGCGCTTGCCTGGCGTCACGATCTGCCTACTCCTGGCGAGCTGTGCGGGCGCAGCGCGTACCGGCCAGGACGGGTTCCCCCCGCCCGAGGCCGGGATCCAGTCCGAAGGAGGCGCTCCCACGGGCGGCACCTGGCAGGTGGTGCCCAGTGACACCAAGTCGAACCTCTGGGGTGTCTGGGGAAGCGCGACGAACGACGTCTGGGCCGTCGGCAACGACGGCGTGATCCTCCATTTCGAGGGACAGCAGTGGGTAACGGTGTCCTCCGCCGTATCGGACGTCCTGAGCGCGGTCTGGGGCAGCGGCCCTGGCGATGTGTGGGCCGTGGGCAAGGGCGGGCTGATGACGCGCTACGACGGCGCGCAGTGGACCGAGTGGACCCAGAAACCCGAGCAGACGACGTGGCTCACGGGGCTCTGGGGTAGCTCGGCCCAAGACATCTGGGTCATGGGGCACGATGGGCTCGCCTGGCGCTTCGACGGCGCCGCCTGGAAGGTCGCCCCGACCGGCGACGACGCCCGCGCGATCACCGCCGTCTGGGGCGCCGCCGCCAACGACATCTGGGCCACCGGCGGCGGCATGTTCCACTACGATGGCGATCAGTGGAGCTTCAACCCCGTCGTGCCGGTGAGCGTCGCGCTCAACGACATCTGGGGCAGCGGCCCCAATGACATCTGGGCGGTGGGCTTTGGCAAGACCATCGTGCGCTACGACGGCGCCGTGTGGGCCAAGCTGCTGAGCTACGACGTGAGCAAGGAACCAGCGCTGAACGGGATCTGGGGCAGCAGCCGGACCGACGTCTGGGCGGTGGGTGACAAAGGAACGCTGATGCGCTTCGACGGTCGAGACTGGACCGATCAGCCGAGCCCCACCACCGAGGGCCTGCTCGCGATCTGGGGCGCGGCAGCTGGCGACATCTGGGCCGTGGGCGTCAACGGCACGATCGTTCACTATCAGTGAGCGACCGCGCCGGTGAAGCCGCCGGTGACTCCGCGACCCCGCCGCGACGGACTACCTGGTCAGCGGACCATTGGCGACGAGGGAAAAGGGCGCCCAGGTCTTGCCGAAGTCGCAGGTGAGGTAGCCGCTGGCCGCGATGGAGAACATGTCTCCGATGTCCTTGCCGGCATAGGTCACCGTGACAGTGCCGGGGTTCGGCGGCTCGACGATGCTGGGCCCGCTGTAGTTGGAGATGCAGACGGTCCCGCTCCCGGTTCTGTAGGTGATGCCGAGCACCATGGGATTCTGCCGGAGGGCGTAGGTCTGTCCCGAGACCATCTCGTAGTTTTGCCCGCAGGAAGCGCTCTGGTCGCCCGAGGTGGGGTAGACGGAGAAGGTGAACAACTTGATGCCGCCCGCCGACGCGAAGTTGAACGTGGCCGAGGCGCTGGGGTCGCCCTCGCACGCGCCCGGGTAAGCCAGTACGTCGAACGAGAGCAGACCGGTGGACTTCACGTTGGTGGTGAGGCTCGGCGCCTGACAGACGAGCTTCGCGTCGGGACACTCGGCGCACTGGTACGCTGCGCTGTACCTGTCGGCGCAGTCGGTAAGGAGCACGGAGGTCTTGCCGTCATCAGCGCACCTGCGGATGTTGCCGTCTCTGCAGAAGGGCTCGTCGGGCGTGCATCCGGCTGGGCTCGCGTCGGGCGGCTGCGGCTGAGACCCGTCTGGGCTCGCGTCGGGCGGCTGCGGCTGGAACCCGTCTGGGCCTCCCCCGTCGGCCGCAGCCGCATCGAAGAGCCCGGCCTTACATACGCCCTGGACGCAGACCAGGCCGACGTTGCAGGTGTTGTTCGGGTAACAGGCCTGTCCCTCGCCACCGCTCTCCCGCGGCGACGGGGCACTCGAGCAGCCGGAGGCGACCGTCGCCAATACTGTCCACAGCGCCAGACGATTCATCCGCGACTCCCTGTTCATGGCCAGACCAAGGCAGGCTCCACGATAGGCAAGACTCAACAGAAAGAAAACAGGACTCGCGCTCCGCGATGCTCCAATCGCGGCCGACGTCCGCGGTGGCCCGGCGGGTCGCCACCGTACAACATGCGGAGAGTCTCGAGTCAGCACCACAAGCCTCAAGTCCTCGACAAAACACCAGAAAACAGTCCGCGCGGCTGGTCCCAGGTCTGGCACGACAAGTGCGTCAGATGGCAAGAGATGCCGATGACTGCAAATGGTCGAGGTTGTGATCGTTCCGGGACGTTCTGGGTCTGCGCCGTGTTTCTTGCCACGATCATGGCGCCCTGTGTGTTGGCCGCCCAACCTCCGCAGCGACCTTCGCGAGCCAAAGGCCAGCCGCACGACGAGCACCCGTGGAGACGTGCCCGGGCGTCGTTCGTACGCGACATCGCGCGCTCTCGCACGGCGATCCGGACCGCGACGCCCGCCGTGTTGGATCCGATGGACGCGGCCGAGACCACCGCTCGCGACTTCAGAGCGCAAGTGCTCAGGCGAACAGGCAGCAACGCGCCGATTGTCCGGTGGCTGTTCGGCGACTTCGACCTCGGACGAAGCTGGGGGTTGTCTTCGGGCAAACGAAGGACCTTCACGGTGAAGCTGAGCCGGGAGCTCAAACTCGTGGGCACCGCCCAGGGACAACGGTTGACCAAGCTGGAGGTCGTCCGTGGCGACCGGTCAGCGAGTCTCCTTGACCCGTCCGCTGCCGTCGCGTTCAGCACGGACAACATGTTTCGACCCGAGCGACGCACGACGTCAGGGACGGTGGGGTGGATCGGTCCGCAGACGATGGCCGACATCCTCGGCTACCTGCACGAGCTGGGACATCGAGGACAGGCTCGGGACCACCCGGCAGGGCTGAAGCGTCTGCAGATGACGCGAGTCTTCGTTCAGATACCCCAGAGGCCAAGCGAGGCGACCGCGAAGGCCGCGCTGGAGTGGCTCGGCAATGAACGCGACGCCTGGGCGCGGGCGCTGGGAATCCGTCGAAACCTGGCGCGGCAAGGCCTTGACCCGCTCCCCGGCGTACCGCTGGCCCAGATCCGACTGGTCGTCGACCACGCGCTCGCCACCTATGTCGGCAAGCTGCGGAACTATTTCCCCGACGGAGCCTTGCCTGCCTCATCTCCTGGCACACCTGGAAGCTCCTGAAGACGGCAGGCAGGACCCGGGGAAGGCTAGCAGTCGCCCGGATCAATCGGCAGTTGTGGCTCGCCTGCGTGCCGGCAAAGGCTCCGCGACCGCCCCGGTGAAGCCGCGGGTGACTCCGCGCGCCCAGCCGATCACCACGCCGGCTAATCAGCTGATCGTTCTCCGACTCGAGATCTTCAGCGACGGGATTTGTCCCTGTCCGCGCCCGCCTCCGTAACAACAATGGTACGCCTGCACTGTGCCAGATCCGTCTCCGCTCACCAGGCGGAGCCGTAACTAGCTGCAATTTCGAAAACGCGTGCCTGGCACGCCGGTTGCTGAGACATTCAGTGTCATGATGAACTGGCTCACCCGGGTGCTGATCGTATTCTGTTCGCTGGCGGCTCTGGGGTGTCCCGCCGACCAGGGCGATACGCTCGCCCTGCGCCTGGTCGCCGATTCCCCCGCAGCCTACACCGTCAGCGTCAGCGCAGCCGATCGCGTGGCGCGAATCGCCTGTCCTGACCCGTCGAGCCCACCCGGCCAGCTGCGCTGCACCGGCGATGGCGTCGAGGTCGAAGGGGTGATCGGCGACCTTCACCTGACGGTCAAGATGCGCGGCCAGCGCTTCGTCAGCCGGCAGGTCGCCGTGGCCGAGCTGCCGTGGGCCAGCGATCGGCGTCTGCTCGAGCTCCGCCTCGAGCCGCTCGAGCCCTTCGTGCGCGACGACGACTACGCCACCGGCTTCGAGGCCGACGGGCAGACGGCCTTCGAGGCGATGGCCCACCGGGTCGACACCGAGCTCGGGTCCGCCCGGGTGGTCAAGTTCTACATCGCCGGCCTCCGAGCCGACCCCGGACCCGCCCGGGTCTACTTCCAGAACACGCCGGTCCATCCGCTGCACCACGACTTCGCCCGGGACGTACTCGGCGTCGCCGGTACGCTCGCCGCGTTCGAGGCGGCGACCTACCACGGCGAAGCCCGCGAGGCGCTCGCCGGGACCCTGGTCCAGTACCTGTCGGTCGCGGTCGAGAGCGAGACCCTCGGCGCGGTGGCCGAGGCGCCGGTGGCGGTGACCTTCTATCCGAGCG
>JAUVBO010000886.1 GCA_030591195.1 Pseudomonadota bacterium | reverse complement strand
GCCGATCCGCCGCCGGAGGTCGGTTCGGTCGACCGCGTCCTCGGCGCGCTCGGCCCATTCCTCGAGCGTTCGCCTGAGATCGTCCATCCGGCCGAGCTGCTCGTAGAGGCGTGCGCGCTGGATCATCAGCTCCAGATCCCCGGTGGCCGGATCCCCCTCGCCCAGCTTCTCCAGCGTGAGCACCGCGCGCTCGCGGTCCTGGAGCTTCTCCTCGTAGATCCAGGCTGCCGCGCGGAGCAGGCTCCGCGCCAACGCCGGGTCCTCGGTGATCGAGGCCTTGCGCTGGTAGATCTCGACCAGCGCCTCCCAGCGGTTGGTCTCGCGGTAGATCCGGTCCAGCGAGCGGAAGGCCTCGACCAGCCCGGGGCGGGTGCGCCAGGCCCGGTCGTAGAGGTCCACCGCTTGCGCAAGATCGCCCAGCTGACGCTCGCAGAGCTCTGCCGCTTGGAGGTAGCCGTCGGCCCGGCGACTGGGATCGGTGTAGCGCTCGGCGCGCAGGAGCTGGAGCTCGAGCAGGTCCTCCCAGCGCTCCATCGAGCGATAGAGGATCGCCAGGGCGCGGATCGATGCCTCGTGGCCAGGGCAATGCTTGAGCGCCTGCCGGTAGGCGTCGACCGCGCGGTCCGTATCGGCGAGCCAGTCTTCCGAGACCCGACCGAGCCGGTAGCAGAGGGCCGCACGACTGGCGGGATCCCTGAGCAACCGCAAGCGCCGCCCGAACGCCGCAGCCTGCTCCGGGTAGCGACCGGTGCGACCATAGATCTCGGTCAGCGGGGTCAAGGGCAGCGGATCGCTGGGCCGCAGGGCCGCCGCGGTCTCGAGCAAGGACGCGGCGCGACCGTCGTCTTGCAGGTGGACCTCACTGATCCGTGCGGCGCGGTAGAGGTCCCCGAACATCTCGTCGGGTTCACGCTCGCGGCCCGCCTCGGCGGCGAGCAGGTCACTCAGCTCACGCCAGCGCTGGTGAGCGTGGTAGAGCCGGCGCAGCGCCACGGCGGCCTTCTCGTTGGCCGGGTCGAGC
Source organism: Pseudomonadota bacterium (assembly GCA_030591195.1). Next base: position 1,899 of record JAUVBO010000886.1, on the reverse strand, counting down.
TCGAGCGCGTGGGCGTAGAGGTCCTCGGCCGCCTCGGCCTGGCCGAGGCGAAACTCCGAGAGCTCGGCCATCTCGACGGTCAAGCGGGCCCGCGCTGCGTCGTCCGATGTCAGGTTGACCAGCTGCCTCAGGACCTCCATCAGGTCCTCCCAGCGGCCGAGGCGCGGATAGATCCCCCGCAGCAGCTCGGCCGCCCGGCGGCTGCCAGGAGCGAGCGCCGCGGCCGCCTTGAGGCTGCCGAGCGCCTCCTCGGTGTCTGCGAGGCGCTCGGCGAGCACCTCGCCGTGTCGCGCCAGCAGCACCGCCCGGATCTCCTCCGAAGGCGTCGACTTGATCTCCGCCTCGAGCACCGCGAGGTACTCGCGCCAGCGGCCATCGGTGGCATGGTGCCGGCGGATCGCTCGCAGTACCGGGAGGAACGTCGAGTCGAGCTCCAGGGCCTCGCGATAGCGGGCGAGGGCCTGGTCGCGATCGCCGATGACCAGCTCCTCGAGATGACCGATCTCGTAGAGCACCGCGGCGCGCAGCCGCCGGTTGCTCGGCTCGATGTGGTCCAGCTCCTGCTCGAGGAAACCGTGCAGCGAGGTCAGCAGCGGATCGATGCTCGCCGGAAGCTCGAGCTCCGCCGACTCGTGGAGTGGCTGTCCCCCGTCCCACTCGTCAAGAGGCGACGAGGGCGACCCGGGCTCGCCCTCGCCCACCCGACGCCTCGACCGGGGCGTCGCGCGCACCGGGCCCGGCGCCTCGGGAGGCGGAGCCGGCTTGCCGGGGTGGGGCAGCGGTGGCGGACCGCGCCGGGCCCGCGGTGGCGGCGGCCCGACCCGCTGAGCCGGAGGCTGCGGTGGGCGGGCGTCTGGCGGAATCGGCGGCATCTGGCCACTGCCTCCCGCCGGCAACGGGGGCGTGGGCGGACCGCTGGCCAGCGGCGGACGGACGGCGACCGGCGGCGGCGAGGGAGGTTGCCGTGGTTTGTTGTCAGCCAAGCTCCACTCGCTGGTTGGTTACGTTAGAACGGCGCTCGGTCGCCGTTCCACGGCGGCGTTCACGGAACGCCGCCGCGCCCATCAAAAACTGACCACGATGCCGAAGTTGAGGTCCAGATGAGCGGCGAACTTGGGGATCAGGATCATCGCTGTCGAGTCGATCCCCAGCCCGAAGTGCTCGGTGAACATCAGGTCGATGCCGCCGCCGAACGCCAGCACACCGTAGCCGGATGCCCGGGCGTCAACGATGTCGTTGGCGGTCAGGGTCCCTGTCGGGTCCTCGTTCGGGTCGTAGTCCCCCAGCGCGATCCGGTGACGGATCTGGCCGCCGCCAGCGCCGAAGGACAGGTATGGTTGTACCGTACCGAGACCGAAGTAGCGCTTGGCTCGGGCGAGGCCAAGGAAGCTGATCGGGTTCGCCTCGGGCACGCTGACCCCGTCGAGCAGGGTCAGCACCTGCAGCCGGGCCTGGGCGCTGAGCCGCCAGAGCAACGTCAGGTGATAGGTGACCTCCGCTGCCAGGTGTAGCGGCGACAGCGCGGCGCCGGGCTTGATGTCGACCGCGCCGAACGCCCCCCTCGCCCGCGGATGGATATGTTCGCTCGAGCCACCGAAGACGATCCCCCCGCCACTGCCCACCATCACCGCGAGGCTGATCGTCTTCGCCGCACCGCGTCGACGCCGGCGGCTCCGCCGGACGTCGACCTCCATCGGGTCCTCCCGCGAGCCAGCTCCCGCCAGCCGTTCGCCGTCGCCGTCGACGGCCTCGATGTAGTACTGCAGCGACGGCGCGCGCACTCGCCGCCCATGGATCCGCGCCGCGTAGACCGTCGATCCGCGCCGACGCGCCCGCGCCCGGCTATATCTTTCGCCGGAGCGCGACCGGTAGTAGACCAGCACCTCGCTGACCTCTGAG
>JAUVBO010000857.1 GCA_030591195.1 Pseudomonadota bacterium | reverse complement strand
GGCCTCGCGGACCGCGGCGATCACCTTCTGGGCCACCTCGGCGAACTTCGACCCCTCGGCGGCCGAGATCCACGAGAAGTGCAGCCGCCGCGGGTCGACGCCGATGTAGTGGATCATCGCGCGGAACAGCGCGAACTTGCGCCGGGCGTACATGTTGCCGTCGATGTAGTGGCAGTCGCCCGGATGACAGCCCGAGACCCACACGCCATCAGCGCCCTGGCGAAAGGCGGTGAGCAACATCTTCGGGCTGACCCGCCCCGAGCAGGGAACCCGGATCACCTTGAAGTTCGGCGGATACTGGAGGCGATTGACGCCCGCCAGGTCCGCCGCCCCGTAGGTGCACCAGTTGCACAGGAAGGCGACGATCTGCGGCTGCCAGATCTTCTGCTCGCAGTCGGCGTTCAACGGCTGCTGCTCTCTCTCTTCGTTGCTCATAGCGCCTCGAGGATCTGCGACATCAGCTGCCCTTCCTCGAACCCGCGCAGGGTCAGCGCCCCCGAGCGGCAGGAAGCGACGCAGAGGCCGCACCCCTTGCAGGTCATCGGGTTGATCTCGGCCTTGCCCTCGTTCGGCCCCTCGGCGACCAACGCCGGCGCGTTGTAGGGACAGACCTCGACGCAGACGCCACAGCGGGCACACAGCCGCGGATCGGCAGCGGCCACGGTGCCGCTGATCTTGATCCGCCGGCGGGCGAGCAGCGTCGTCGCCCGCGACGCGGCCGCCTGGGCCTGGGCCACCGCCTCGTCCACCGGCTTCGGGTAGTGGGTCATGCCGCAGAGGAACACGCCGCCGGTGGCGAACTCGTTCGGGCTGAGCTTGACGTGGGCCTCGAGGAAGAAGCCTTCGCTGTTGAGCGGGACCTTGAACATCTGGGCCAGCCGCTCGTCGCGAGCCGGGATGATCGCGCTGGCCAGGGTCAGCAGGTCGGCGCGGATGGTGATCGGCTCGTTGAGGATGTGGTCCTTGACGACGATCCGCAGCCCGTCCGCGGCGGCCGAGACCTGCGGCTTGTCGTCGAGGTCGTAGCGGATGAAGACCACGCCGAGCTCCCGCGCCTGCTGGTAGAGCACCTCGCGCTCGCCGTAGGTCCGCATGTCCCGGTAGAGCACGAAGACCTCGGTCTCGGGCTGGAGCTGCTTGAGGTGGATCGCGCTCCTGACCGTGTGGGTGCAGCAGAGCCGCGAGCAGTAGACGCGACCGGGCTCACGGGACCCAACGCACTGGATGAACACCGCGGTGCCGACATCTCCAAGTGAAGGGTCCTCGTCGATGAACCGCCGGTCGAGCTGCTGGTGCAGCAGGACCCGCGGGTCCTCGCCGTAGAGGTACTCGCTGGGGCGGAAGGCGCTGGCGCCGTTGGCGAGGATCGTCACCCCGTGCTGAATCGTTTGCTCGCGGGGCTCGCCGGCCTCGGTCACGAGCGTGCTGTTGAAGTTGCCGACAAAGCCCTCCACCGCGTCGAGCTCGGTGCTGGTGTAGATCCGGGTCCGCGGATCCTGCTCGAGCCAGTCCCGCAGCTCGCCGAGCCTGGCCTGGATATCCTCGCCACGCCAGGTCCGGTGCAGCGACCGCGCCTGGCCGCCGAGCTCGGCCTCGCGCTCGACGAGGTGAACCTCGTAGCCCTGCTCGGCGAGGCTCTTGGCGGCCACCATCCCCGAGATGCCGCCGCCGAGCACCAGCGCCGCCTGGTCGACCTCGAGCTCGGCCTCCTCGAGCGGGATCAACGAGGCGACCTTGGCCACCGCCATCCGCGTCAGGTCCTTGCTCTTCTCGGTGGCCCACTCCGGCTCGGCCTTGTGGACCCAGGAGACGTGGTTACGGATGTTGGCGAACTCGAACAGGTACTTGTTCAGCCCCGCCGCCGTCAGCGTCTCCTGGAACAGCGGCTCGTGGGTCTTGGGGCTACAGGCCGAGACCACGATCCGGTTGAGCTTGTGCTCTCGGATCACCTCGGCGATCAGGTCCTGGGCGTCCTGGGAGCAGGAGTAAACGTTGTCGGTGGAGAACTCGACGAAGGGCAGGCTCCTGGCGTACTCGGCCACCGCGGGCACGTCGACCACCCCCCCGATGTTGGTGCCGCAGTGACAGATGAAGACGCCGATCCGCGGCCGCTCGCCGGCCACGTCGGTCTCGGGCGCCTCCTTCGGCTTGACCACCAGGGTGTGGCGCGCGGCCACCAGATCAGTGCCGGCGCAGAGCGCCGCCGAGCTGGCCTCGACCACGGACTGGGGGATGTCCTTCGGTCCCTGCAGCGAGCCGCAGACGTAGATCCCCGGCCGCGCGGTCGCCACCGGCGCGAAGGAGTCGGTGCGACAGAAGTTGCCCTGGGTCAGCTCGAGCCCCAGTCGCGCGGCCAGGTCGATCGAGTCCCGCTGGGTCTGCAGGCCGATCGAGAGCACCACCACGTCATAGACCTCGGTCGAGACCTGGCCGTCATCGGTGACGAAGGTCAGCTCGAGGTCGTCGCTGCCCGGCAACGGCTGAACCGAGTGCACCCGCGCGCGGACGAACTTGACGCCGTGCTCGTCGCGAGCCCGGTTGTAGGTCGCCTCGAAGTCCTTGCCGTGGGTGCGCATGTCCATGTAGTAGATCGCGCACTCGATCGGCTCGTGGGCGTGCTCCTTGGCGATGATCGCCTCCTTGATCGCGTACATGCAGCAGACCGAGGAGCAGTAGGCATGATCGGTGCGGTTGAGATCTCGCGAGCCGACGCACTGGAGCCAGGCGACGCGCTTGACCTCCTCGCCGTCGGATCGGCGCACCAGGTGGCCCTGGGTCGGCCCCGACGCCGAGAGGATCCGCTCGAACTCGAGCGAGGTCATCACATTCTCGTGGGTCGTGTAGTTGCTCGAGATCAGCTCGGCGGGGTCGAAGCCGACGGTCCCCGTCGCGAGCACAATCGAGCCGACGTTGACCGTCCGCCGCTCCTCCTGCTGGTCGAAGTCCACCGCCTTCTTGGGGCAGAGCTTGATCGCGCAGGCCCCGCACTTGTTCTTGGTCAGCTTGAT
>JAUVBO010000950.1 GCA_030591195.1 Pseudomonadota bacterium | reverse complement strand
GACGAAGTGACCGTCGCGGCGGCAGGTCTTCGCCTCGGAGTCGCAGTACTGCCGGGCCCCGCAGCCGCCGTCGGCCTCGCAGCGGCTCCCCGCGACGGCCGGGCTCTCGTACTGCAGCAACCCGGCGGTCACCGCTCGCCCGCCCGCGGTGACGTTGCCGGAGGCCGGCAGCGGGTGGCTCGCCAGCCCGCGCAGGGCTAGCGAAGACACCTCCCGCCGCACCGGCCCGACCAGCGGACAACCCACGCTAGTGGCGAGCGCCTCGGCGGTGTCCGGCGGCGTGATCTGGTCGACCAACCCCTCGGTCAGCAGCAGGTGCCGCGGCGCCGAGCCGGCGAGCGGCGAGCGAATCAACAGCGGCCCGTAGTTCACCGGATCGGCGGGGTCGAGCAGCTGCTGGATGAAGGTCGCCATCGGGTGGAACTCATCCACCGGCTCGCCCACCGCCAGCGACACGAGCAGGGAAAAATCGACCGGCCGCTCGACCTGGAGCAGGGTCAGCATCCCGACACCGCCGCCCCCCGAGATCACCGCCGCGCGGATCCCCGGCTCCACCGCCGCCAGCAGCGTGCCGGTCATCGCGCCCTGACTATGACCGAAGAGGCTCACCCGCTCGACGTCGAAGCGGACCTCGCCGCCGAAGTCGACCTCCGCGGTCACTATCGTGCCGTCGCTGCTCCGCGGCAGCTTGCCCCAGCGCAGCGCACCGACCATCCGCAGCAACGAGAAGCCATCAGCGGCGCCCTGGACGAGGTTGTAGACCGACGCCTGGGGGTTGACGAAGTTGAGAAAGGTCTCCTCGGGGTCCGGCCCAATCGGCGCCCGGGGCCCGTGCAGCGGCTGGTCGATACCCACGGTGGCGATCCGCGCCACCTCGGCGCCGCTGCGCGCGTCCTGCACCCGCGCCAGGCGCCAGGCGACGCCGGACTCGATCATGCTGCGGTAGTTGCCCCCCGTGCCGTGGGCGTAGATCGTCAACGGCCAGCCGGCGGCGGGCATCGGGCCCTTGGGGACCGTCAACGCGAAGCGCAGGGTCTCGGTGCGCGCCACCGCCGGACGTCCGTCGTCGTCGAGCTCGATCTGACCACCGTCGGCGGGCACGGTGAACGGCGGCTGCCCCTGCTGAAAGCTCGGCGCCCGATAGGTGCCCCGGACCTCCCAGTAGCGCTCGACCTCGGCCACGACCGTCAGGTCGCTCGCCTGGGGCACGGGCAGCGCGACGACCACCTCGCGCAGGCGACCGAGCAGCGTCACGTGATCGCCGGTGGTGAAGACCGCGGCCGACACCACGCCGGTGATGCCCCGCTGGTGCAGGTAGCCACGCAAGGGTTGATAGACGGCGTGGAGCTGCTGATGCCCGGCGACCGGCTCGTCGGCCAGCAGCTCACGCAGCAGACGCCCGGCGGCGACCGGGCGCCCCTTGGCGTCGAGCACCCCATCGGTGACGATGGCGGCGTAGCGCGTGCTGGACTCGAGCGAGAAGCCGAAGACCGGCCGCAGGACGAGGGTGTTCGGCCCGACGAACTTACCCTGGCGGTCCCTCGAGTAGCGCCATTGCAGCGGCACGCGCTCGCCGAAGGCAGCCGAGCGCGGATCGACGTTGACCAGCCGCACCGAGGCGCCGCCCTCGAGGGTCGCGGCCGGCGAGGCGGGCAGCGAGCGCTCGTCGATCGGTGCGCTGAAGCGGAAGTAGATCGATCCGTTGGCGGAGAAGCCGCAGCGGCCGCTGACCACCAGGTCGATGTAGGACTGGACCAAGTCGATGTGCCCGCCGCCCAGGTGACCGAGGTCGATCGTGCCGTCGGCCCGGCGCCGCAGATCATTGGGGAACGGCAGGGCGAAGAGGTCGGCCTCGGCGCCGCCGGAAAGATCGAACAGGGCGGTGGTCGGCTCGAGGGTCCTCGCGTTGCACGCGCCCCCCACCACGCTCGCAACGGCGAGGACGGAGACCAGCGGTCGAAGCGCGAAGCGAGCGGTCGATCGTCTGCTCATCCGGTCCTTGGCTCTCCGGGGCCACTGCTGGTGCGAGCTCACCATTTCAGCATCGCCGTATTTCGGTGTTTCAGTATTTCAGTATCGCAGTGAGAACACGAGCTCGACGCCGCGGCCCCGGCCCCAGCCGATCGTGGCCATCGCGGGCGAGAGGCGAGACCGGCGCCGGGCAAGACGATCGAGCACCAGCACCAGCACGCCCGTGGTCAGCGCGGCCCCGCCGACGCCGATCAGCACCGAGCCCGCCGTCTGGTGCTCCGACGGGTAGAGGATACCGCCCACGGCGCCAGCCGCCACCCCGGCGCCGAGAGCCGACCAGCCGAGCCAGCGCCAGCCACCGAAGGGCTTCGCTGCCCGCCGGGGATCGAGCTTCGTCAGCGGATCGACGCCGGGCCTGAGGGTCACGGAGCGGCGCTCGCCCGCGCGTAGCTCGATCGTTCGCTGGCTGGTCGCCCCGCCCTTCGGCGCCCGGGCGGTCAGCCGGTGGCGCCCCGGGGGCACGAGGCGCCGCAGGGGCGCGACGCCCAGGGGCACTCCATCGAGAGAGACCCTCGCTCCGCGCGGCTCGGTGCGGACCTCGATCCACGCCAGCGCCGCCAGCTGACGCCGGCTTCGCCGCTGCAGCTCGGCGGCGGCCCAGGCCACCGCGGCGCCGACGTCGGCGTAGTTGCAGACATCGCAGCGGCGGCTGACCTGGGCCCGCGCGGGGCCGCCCGGCGTCTCG
>JAUVBO010000496.1 GCA_030591195.1 Pseudomonadota bacterium | reverse complement strand
TCGACGGGCGACCCCAGGCGGGCCGCTACGTCAGCCCGGCGGCCTATACCCACTTCCTCCGCGGTGAGATCGCGCTGCACCGTGGCCAGCACCGTCGGGCGATCGACCACTACCTCCTGGCGCTGACCCTCGACGCCGGATCGGCCTACATCAGCACCCGGATCGCTGGGGCGATGGCGGCGTCCGGCCAGCTCCGGCAGGCCCAGGCTCACCTGACGACCGCCCTGCAACATCGGCCCGACTTCCCTGACGCGCTGCTGCTACGCGCCACGATCTACCAACGGACCCACGACCGTCGGGCCGCGGAGGCGACGCTCCGCCGCTGCGTCGCCAGCAACCCCCGGCAGCCGACAGCCTACGTTCGCCTCGCCGCGAGGCTCCAGCGCGACGGACGCTACGGGGCAGCCCGCGAGCTGCTCGCCCGGATGCGCCGGCGACTACCGAAGAGTCGCCAGACCCACCGCACGATCGCGACGCTGTGCCTGCGGCAGCTCGACTATCGCTGCGCTGCACGCGCCCTCGCCCGCACGATCCAGATCCGCCCCTCGGTCGCCGCGCTGGTCCAGCTGGCTCACGTGCGTCGCGCCACCGGCGCCGCGCAGCCCGCCATCCGCGCCCTACGCGAGGCGTTCGACCGCACCAACGGCCACCCGCGGGTCGCGCTCGAGCTCGCCGCGACCCTCGCGGCGGCCGGCCAGACCCGGGCCATCGACGATCTGATCGGCCTGCTCGAGCGAGCGAGCCATGGCGAGCCGAAGCGCCTCGCGGCGATGGCCGAGGTCGGCCTGCGCGGCCGCCGGCCGGAGAAGGTCCTCTCCGCGCTCGAGCCGCACCTGGAAGCCGCGCCGACGGATCCGTTGGTGCTGCTCGCCCGGGCTCGAGCCCTCGACGCGCTGGGCCGCAGGACCCAGGCCCTCGCCTTGCTCCAGCAGCTCCAGGCCGGCCCCGAGGGGGTTCGGGGGGCTGTGCTACGGGCCGCCATCGAGCAGCGCCAGGGCAGCCACCGCCAGGCCTGCGCGACCCTCGAGCAGGCCATCGCGCGCCACGGCCGTCGGGATCACCTGGTGCTGACGCTCTCCTCTTGCCTCGAGCGAGCGGGCGACCCGCGACGCTCGGTGACGGTGATCCGCGACGCGCTGACAGCCCACCAGGAGAGCTACACGCTGCGCCTGGGCCTCGCGATGTCGCTCGAGCGGAGCGGACGGGTCAGCCAGGCGATCGCGACCGCCGAGAGCCTCTCGCGCAAGCGCCCGGACGACGCTTCGGTTCACAACTTCATCGGCTACGCCAAGGCCGAGCACGGCCTCGATCTCGCCGGCGCCGAGCGTTCCCTGCGCCGCGCCCTCCACCTGACGCCCGCTCGCGCCTACATCATCGACAGCTTCGGCTGGCTGCTCCTGCGCCGCGGGCGCCTGGCCGAGGCAGAGCGCGTGCTGCGCTACGCCAGCCGCCTGTCCCCCCGCGAGCCGGAGGTCCTTGGCCACCTGGCCGAGGTCCAGGCCGCACTCAGCCGCACCTCAGCCGCGGCCCGCCTCTATCGCCGGGCGATCGACCTGAGCGAGGATCCTCGCCTGACCGCCCGGCTGCGGAGCAGGCTCGAGCGACTTCCACCACGGCAGGCGCGCCCCACCCCGCCCCGCTGACGGCCCAACCGCCAGCAGAGCAAAGTCGGCCGCGCCACGTGGGTTTTGTCGGGGGCTGTAGTAGAATCTCCGCGATGCCGCTGGGTGAGGCGACAATACCGCAGCTCGACCGGGCCCTCGACGGCAGTCTCGATGAGACCTCGCTCGCCCGCCTGCTGGTGGCCGCAGCCCACCAGCAGGCCACCGGCACACTGAAGGTCAGCCGCGGCAAGGTCCGCAAGGTGATCTACCTGCGACGGGGCACCCCGACCTTCGTCGACTCGAACCTGCGGAACGAGACCCTCGGCGCCTACCTCGTTGCTCAGGGCAAGATCGACGAAAACCAGCTGGCCAGGGCGTTCGAGCACGCCCGCGCGAAGAAGCTCAAGCTCGGCCAGGCGCTCACCGCGCTGGAGCTGACCGACAGCGCGACCGTCTCCGCCGCGCTGCAGGCTCAGACCCAGCTGAAGATCGCCAGCGCGCTGCGCTGGGCCGAAGGAGACTTCGTCTTCAAGGCCGGCGACGACTTCAGCGGCCGAATCCCAGACCTGCCGGCCGACCCGGTCCCGCTGGTCCTCTCCGCGCTGAAGCGGTTCGTCAGCGAGCCGTCGCTCGACGCCGAGCTCGACCGGCCGCTGCGGCTGACCGAGGTCGGCCAGCGCTTTCGCGGAGCGATCGCCCAAGTCTTCGGCGCCGCGCTGGTCGAGTGCACCGAGCGCGGCATGCCCCTGCGACAGCTCCTCGGGCGCCCGGGTGTCGACTTCGCCGACACCTGCGTGGCGGTCAGCGCCCTGAGGCTCACCGGCATGGCGACGCTGGGCCCGGCGGTGGCGTCGACAGCGCCGGCAGCTCAGTCACGGCAGGCGCCAGCGGCAGCTAGCGCGGGCGACCACGCGCGCAGCAAGCCGGCCCCGATCGCCGGCATCCCAATGCCGGCGATCCCTCCGGCGCTCGCTCTCGACCGCCCGACCAACTCGTCCGACGTGTCGCGCCACACCTTCGCCGGACTGCTGCCGGTGGCTGCGGCGACGCCGGTACCGGACAGCGCCGAAGCCGAGCTCGACGAGGACGCCCGGACGCTGCGGACGCGGGTCACGCCCGCCTCGCACAGCGGCGAGACCAACGCCGCCTCTCCGCAGGCTTCGCCGCCAGACCAGCTCGAGCTCGAGACCCCGACCCGGGCCAACCAGTCGGCCCCCAAGGCGATCGATCTCGCCTTTCTCGAGCCCTCCCAGCCACCGCGCGCGGCCGCCGCCTCCGAGCCGGAGCTGGAGCTGCTCCAGAACACCGAGCCAGAGCTGGAGCTGCTGCAGGACTCCGAGCCGACGCTGGAGTTGCTGCGGAACTCCTCGCCAGCGCTGAAGGAGATCGACTCGGGAGTGTTCGAGCTCGACGGCGCCGAGGGCGGGGCCGCGTCCCGCCCACCGGGGAGCGCGAACGACCAGGCGACCAGCGATCCGCTGGCCCGCGCCCTCAAGCAGGCCTACGAGAACGTTCACGACAAGAGCTACTATGACCTGCTCGGCGTGGCGCCCTCGGCGCCGGCCGAGCAGGTGGAGTCCGCCTACCGCGAGCTAAGCGCGCAATTCGGCGAGCATCCGTTCGCCGAGGCCACGCTGTCGCCCGAGCAGGACCGGCAGCGCGCCGAGCTCAAGATGAGGATCGAGCAGGCCTCCGGGGTGCTCCTCGATCCGCTCAGCCGCTCCTCCTACGACAACCGGCTGCGGGCGGCCCAAGCCCAACCGATCGGCGACGCTAACGCCGACACCTTCGGCGCCGAGCTCTCCTTCCAGGATGGCCAAAACCGGCTGCGTGCCGGCGACGCCGAGGGCGCCGTGCAGGCCTTCACGCGAGCCATCGAGGTCAACCCGGACCAGCCCGACTACCACGCCCACCGTGGCTGGGCGCTCTTCTTGCAACGCGGGCGCGGCGCTGCGGGAGCTCTCGCCGCCCGCCCGCAGTTCGCGCAGGCGCTGAAGATCGCGCCCGACGACCCTTCGGTCCACGAGCTGGCGGCCCGGGTCGAGACCGCGATGCGCGAGTACCGGGCAGCCGCCGACCACTACACTCGCGCGCTGAGCAACGGACCTCCGCGGCTCGACCTGTTCGATCAGCTCCGTGACGCGTTGTCGGCGGTGGGCGACCACCGCGAGCTCGAGCGACAGTATCGGGCGATGATCTTCCGCCTGCGCAACACCGAGCCGGCCAAGACGATCCCCCTGTGGATCGACCTCGCCTACCTCCATCAGGAGAAGCTCGACAGCGCCAAGGACGCCCGGGTGGCCCTCGACGTCGCCTCCCGCCTCGCGCCGGATGACCCGAGCGTCCAGGCAGCGCGGGCGTCCCTCGGCCGGGCCACCGCGGTGCCGATCGAGGAGCTGGTCCAGCAGACCCACCGGCGGCTGCTCAAGGCGCCCGGTGACCCGACGCCGCTCAAGCAGCTGTGGGAGTCCTGCCGGCACAGTGACCAGCGGCGGCTGCAGCTCGACATCGCCTCGCTGCTGGTGGCCTTCGGGGTGGATGTCGACGAGCAGCGCCACCTCTACCGGGCGCGCTCCAGGAAGCTGCAACGGACCAGCGGTCGCGCGGCGCCGCTGCTGCCCCAGCTGCGCGACGACGCCGACGACG
>JAUVBO010000894.1 GCA_030591195.1 Pseudomonadota bacterium | reverse complement strand
GCGCGAGCACTGAATCCCTTCCCTGGAGCCGGGCGTACGAGTGGCAGCAGCGAGCCGACGGCGAGCTGTCGCCCGAGTCCGAAGTGAGCACGTGCCGCGGCCCCCCGTAGCGGGGCCCCGCGAAAGCGAACGGCCGGCGGAAGGGATGGGTTAGTGCGGCCAGAGCCGCGCCGGCATTCTTGAGATGCGGACTAGTCCCTCCGACACGATCGACGTCGCCTGCTCCCGCTTCACTTCGCCTGCTGGGGTGGGTCGACGATGATGAACTCCACCCGGCGGTTGTCCCCACGACCCTTGCGGGTCTTGTTGTCGGCCACCGGCTTCTCCTCGCCGAAGCCCCGAGAATCGAGGCGACCCTGCTCGACGCCCTCGGCGATCAGGAACCGCTTGACGCTCGCCGCGCGACGGTCCGACAGGGCGAGGTTGAACTCGCTGTCGCCGCGGTCGTCGGTGTGTCCCTCGATGCGGACCTTCTTCACCCAGGCGTTCTTCTTCAGCGTCTCGGCCACCAGGGCGAGGGTTGCCTTGCTGCGCGTGAGGATCTTGTCCTTGCCGCTGGCGAAGAAGACCGGCGGCACCGTGATCTTTCCCCGTTGGATCTGGACCGGTCCCTGCCCCTTGTCGGGGCAGCCGTCCTCGTCCTCGAAGTTGTTGAAGGTCTCGGGCTCGTTGGGACACTTGTCCTTGGCGTCGAGCACGCCGTCGCCGTCGTTGTCCTTGTCGGGGCAGCCGTCGTCGTCCTCGAAGCCGTCCTTGTCCTCCGGATCGTTGACGCACCGATCGTGCTCGTCGACGATCCCGTCGCCGTCGTTGTCCTCGTCGGGGCAGCCGTCCTCGTCCTCGAAGCCGTCCTTGTCCTCCGGCGCCGACGGACACTTGTCATCGCGGTCTAGCAGACCGTCGTGGTCGCTGTCCTTCGGCTTCGGCTGCGGCTTCGGCTGCGGCTTCGGCGGCGTGTAGTGATAGCCGAGGCCCGTGAAGAGGCGGAAGGTCGGCGTGCCGATGCCTCGGGTCAGACCCGGGCCAGCGCCGACGTTGGCGCTGATGCCCCGGCCGAAGTGGAACCGTAGCCCGGCGAGCAGCTCGGCAGGGACCTCCTCCGCATCCTGCTCGTCGACGGCGACGGAGAGGAAGCCATCGAGCACCAGCTCGACCCGGTCTCGCAAGATCGGCAGCTTCACCCCTAGCGAGAGGAAGATGTCGTCGTCGATGACTACCCGGTCCTGGGCGTTGGCGTCGATGCTCTGGTCGCCACGGATCCGGTAGCCAGCGTTGAAGCCCACGGCGAAGCCGGACCGGGTCTCCACCGAGGCCACCGCTCGAGGCGTCAAGGTTACGCCCTCGTCACCGAGCATGTCTGGCCGGCTCCCGCTCGGCACGCTCAGCGGCAGCGAGAGCGCCAGCGACAGCGGGCCTCGGGTGAGCAGGCGCACCTTGGCAATGATCCGCAGGTCGCCGACCCCGGGGCCAACGGCGGCCCCCACCGCGCCGGCGCTCACCACCTCGTCGTCGGTGTCCTGCGACAGGGTGACGGGCAGCGCGAGCCCGAGCTCGAGGCGGTTCCAAAAGCCGACTGCCAGCAGCAGGTCAACATTGGCCCGGTACTTGACGACATCGCCGCGGTCCTCGTCGCGGTCGTTGATGCGCAGCGTCAGGGGTCGGTGGGCATAGCTCAGGTAAAGTGACGCCGACGGGACGAGGTGGGCCAGCGTCTGGCCGCTCTCCGTGACGTAGAAGTTCAGCGTGCTCGCCGCTGGCTGGAAGTTGTTCACCGGCAACTGCAGCGGGCCGGTCTGTGCGAGCGCTGCCGGCGACAGCAGCAGACAGAGGCAGGTTCCAACCACCGCAGACACCCTGTTGAGGTTCAAGTCCGTTCTCATCGTCATTAGCTCCCAGTTATCAGATGCTGCGTCGAAACCCGCCTCGAGCCCGATATCGACCGGTGACGCGGCGATGGTGCCCGCATCGACCGTCTCGGCCCTGTGGTGGCGGTGACGGGTTTGTTCGCTGAGGATATCCCGGGTCACGCCCAGCGCCTAGTCCGGCGATCGGTGTGAAGTAGATGAAAAAAAACCGGGCGTTTGGTGGGATGGGGGCTGCATCCGCTTCCTGCGAGCCCGGCCATGCCGACCCGGGCGTCAACCGCCAAGTCGTTGGTTACTGCACCCTTTTTGCCCTTGTCAGGGCACGGTACATGGGGCAGGTTTTCAGTGCCCGTGCTAAAGAGGGTCGAGTTGTGACTATTTCGGGTGCCCCCCCCAGGGTTCCGAGTTTCGAGTTCCGAGTTTGTTAGGAGACAAGATGGCTCAAGATGTCATCGGCCCCGCGGCCTGTGCCGTACCGCGACCTGGAGCCGCTGGCGACCCCGGAGCGTCCGGCGGCACGGGGGCCGCAGTGGTCGGCGCTGTCCTGGTGGCCGGCGGGGGAATCGCCGCCATTCAGGCGTCGCTGGATCTGGCCAACTCCGGCTACAAGGTCTTCATGGTGGAGAAGGCCTCGTCCATCGGCGGCATGATGGCCCAGCTGGACAAGACCTTCCCGACCAACGATTGCTCGATGTGCATCATGTCGCCGAAGCTGGTCGAGGTCGGGCGGCACGAGAACATCGAGTTGATGACCCTGGCCGAGATCCAGGAGGTTCGGGGGGAGAAGGGCAACTTCGAGGTCGATCTGCTGATCAAGCCGCGCTACATCGATACCGACAAGTGCATCGCTTGCGGCGAGTGCACCGCAAAGTGCCCGGCGAAGGTCCCCGACGCCTACAACGCCGGGCTCGACGACCGCAAGGCGATCTACGTTCTGTATCCCCAGGCCGTGCCGCTCAAGTACGCCATCGATCCCGAGCACTGCATCAAGCTGACCAAGAACCAGTGCGGGGCCT
>JAUVBO010000241.1 GCA_030591195.1 Pseudomonadota bacterium | reverse complement strand
CGGATCACCGTACGTCTCTTGCCGGGAAGCTCGAGGACGATCTCCACCGGCTGGTCGAGGTTGAGCGGGTGCTCGGTGCGGACGAACATGCCGCCGCTGCTGACGTTGGCGGTGGCGATGCGTTCGGCGCTCTCCCAGCTCGGGCACGACAGTCGCGCGTGCCAGACCACGGGGTAACGATCGTGGACTCGTAGCTCGGCGCTCTCTTGGCTCCGCTCGCCCGAGTCATCGTGAGCCTCTTGTGACTGATCGGCCATTCAACCCTCGGTCGCTGTTTTCCTGGTGGTCAGTCCCGCGGCCTGGCCGTGGCTGAGCGAGGCGCTATTATCGCCCACTCGGCCCGCCCAGAGAAGAGATCCGCGGCTGATCTTGGAGGTAGCGCTTGATCGACGACTGGCTGGTTACTTGGCTCGGCCTGGCGCTGGGGCTCGCGGCAGCCCTCGGCGCGCTGGGGGCATGGGGCGTTGGGCGCTGGGTTCGCCGTCGACGGCTGCGCCGCCGCTTCGAGCGGGGCAGGCAGGCCGAGGGCGAGGCGGTGCGGCTGCTGCAAGGCAGCGGCTACCGGGTACTCGGCGAGCAGGTCGAGGGCGGCTACGAGCTGCGTGTCGCCGGCGAGCCCCAGACGGTGCGACTGCGCGTCGACCTGCTGGTCGAGCGCCGAGGCCGCTGCTACCTGGTGGAGGTCAAGACCGGCGCCGCGGCGAGCCCGCGGGCCGCCGCCACCCGGCGACAGATGCTCGAGTACCGGCATGCGTTTCCCGAGGTCGACGGGATCCTGCTGGCGGACATGGAGCAGCGCCAGATCCTGGCGGTGGACTTCGGCGGGGAGACCGCCGTCGCCCGATGGCGGGCCAGGCTCGCCTCGGTCGGCGTTGGCGCGTTGCTTGGCGCTGCGGCGAGCTTGCTGGCGGGGCGCTGCTAGCGTGGCGCTTGTGATATCGTCGCCGCCGAGGTGAACCGATGGACCAGTTGCCCGAGCCCGAGTGCGCTGACTGCATCTCGTTTTCGCCGGAGGGCAAGGATGGCCAGGGCCGGATCGTCGGGCGCTGCCGGTTCCGACCGGAGCTGGGGGTGATCCCCGAGACCCTCCTGCACTGCCACGTGTTCCAAGTGCGCAAGAGCCGCGCCGACAAGGTGCTGATACCGAAGCCGACCAGGGCGCGGGCCGCCCGCGGCTCGGGCATCTCGACGCCGAGGGTGGCCTCGGTGCCCGAGGGCCCGCCGCGCGCGACGTTGAAGGATCCCGTCACCGGCGATACTAGTGGAGAATATTCGATGGACCGCGATGGATTGAAGCAGGTGCTCCGTGAGCTCCTCGCGGAGGAGACGCTCTACGGCTACATCGACATCGGCGCCCGCTGGCAGGGCGGCACCCTGGTGCTCAAGCCCGCCGACGAGAGCAATCAGCCGAAGGAGATCCCGCTGGAGACCTTCTTCCACAAGATCGTCATGGTTCGCGATCGGCTGCGCGTGCTGGAGGCGAAGATCAACGCCCACCCCAAGCTCGCGGACCAGGAAAAGGTCGAGTTTCAGCAGTACGTCTCGAAGGCCTACGGCAGCCTGACCAGCTTCAACGTGCTGTTTGGGGACAAGGCGGACCACTTCAAGGCCAAGTAGTTGGGCGCCTTGGCTGACTAACCGACAACTCCTGAGGTTTTCAACGGCCGGGTACCTGTAATACACTGCCGCGAGCGAGAGCAAGGAGAGGCCGTTGCACCTGGGGCGCGTGATCGGCACCGTCGTCGCCGAGCAGAAATACGAAGGGCTCGAGGGGGTCAAGCTGCTCGTGGTCGAGCCGGTGGACCATCGGCATCGTCCCACCGGCCCGCCGATCGTCGCGGCTGATACCGTTCGCGCGGGGCCGGGCGATCTGGTCTACCTGACAGTTGCGCGCGAGGCGGCCCTCGCCCTCGACAACTCGTTCGTGCCGGTGGACTCGGCGATCATCGGGATCGTCGACCAGATCGACGCGCGGTCGCTCGAGCAGCTGGTGCTGTCCGAGCTGCCCAAGGACGGTCAGCGATGAGGCTCTGCCGCGTGCTCGGCAACGTGGTTTGCACCGCCAAGCACCCGACCTACGTCGGGAGGAAGCTGATGGTGGTCCAGCCCGTGGACGAGCTCGGGGTGGCCCTGGGCGATAGCTTCCTCGCTGTCGACCGGGTCCAGGCCGGCGAGGGAGATCTGGTGCTGGTCAACTCCGAGGGCAACGGCGCTCGCCAGCTGATCCCGATCGAGAAGCTGCCGATCCGGTCGCTGATCGTGGCGATTGTCGATCAGGTGGATCATTGCGAGGCCGGGGCGGAGCGATGAGCGAGACGCAGCTTCGCGAGCAGCTCGCGCGCTTCTCGCGGCGGATCTGGGACCGCGGCTGGGTCGCCAACCACGACGGCAACCTCTCGGCCCGGCTGAGCCGCGGGCGGGTGATGTGCACCCCGACCGGCCTGTCGAAGGCCGAGATCTCGGCCTCGATGATGATCATCGTCGACGGCGCGAGCGGCAAGGTGGTCTCCGGGAGGTTGCGTCCCTTCTCCGAGCTGACCCTGCACCAGGCCTACTACCAGGCCCGTCCGGACGTTGGGGCGGTGATCCACTCCCACGCGCCCACGGCCACGGGCTTGGCCCTGGCGGGGCGGTCGCTCGAGCCGCTGCCGCTGCCCGAGGCGGTGGTCAGCCTCGGCCCCGGCGTGCCGACGATCCCGCCGACGATGCCCGGGCAGGACGCGGTGAGCGCGATCCAGCCCTACCTCGCCGATCACGACGCGCTGCTGCTGGCCGGCAATGGCGTGCTGACCTGCGGCGACGACCTCGAGCAGGCCTACTTGCGGATGGAGCTGGTCGAGCACCTCTGCAAGATCTCCGTGGTGGCCCACCAACTCGGAGGCGCCGCCGAGCTGCCGTCGCAGTGGATCCCGACCCTGCTCGCGGCTCGCAAGCGGGCCGGCCTCGGACCCGAGGCTCGCGGCGCGGTGGCGACCCCAGCCCCTGGTGGCGCCGCCGAGGAGGGCGGTCCCTCCCAGCGGCAGCTCGAGCAGCTGGTTCATCAGGAGATCTCCCGGGTCCTGGGGCCAAAGTAGCGAGCGAGCGATGCCCGAGCGACGACGATCGGAGCGCGAAGAGCTGCCGCGTCGCTGCAAGGCGAGCTTCGAGCACGAGGGGCAGTGGCACGAGGCGGTGCTGACCGACATCTCGGCGGTGGGCGCGGGCGTGGTGGTCTACCGGCCGCGGTGGGACGAGGCCCCGCGGGTCGGCGCCCCGTTGCCCCTGCGTCTCGTGCTCCCCGACGGTGAGACCGGGCGGCAGGGCAGGGTGGTCTGGGTCGACGCCGTCACCGGTGGTCGCCGCTTCGGCATCGAGTTCGTCGACTAGACGCTGCGCGAGGTCTTCAGACCGGGCCGCCGTGCTACTCGATGCCACCGACCAGGATCGAGTAGCCGTCTCGCTGCTCGACGCGCGCCAGCTTCAGCTTGATCGTGGTCCCGGCGGGGAGCGACTGACTCGGGTCGCTCAGGTCGATCTCGGGCAGCGCAAAGCTCGTTGACCGGTTCTCGAGCGACTCGAGCAGCTTGGGGACCAGCTGGGTCTCGACCAGCGGCCGGACGGTGTCGTACATCGCCGTGCCCTCGCTGGAGAGGTTCTTGACCTCGGTCTCCAGGCGGGAGACCTCCCCGAGCGAGAAGTGCAGCCGCCGGCCCTGCGCGTCGTCGCGGACCTCCAGGCTCACCGGCACCTCGAGGCTCAGGTGCAGCTGCATCTCGACCGGCTGGCCGAGCATCTCGAACTTCAACCACAGCCCCAGGTCACCCAGCTGTAGCAGCGCTTTGCCGTCCGCCGTGCAGGTGTTGTAGATCGGCGGCAGCAGGGCATCGATGCGGCCCTCGAAGCCGTCGATGCCCACCTTGCCGAGCTTGCTGCCGAGCTCCTCCTGGTTGAAGGTCGCGCGCAACAGGCCGCTCCGCTGGAAGCTGTAGAACAGCTGATTGAGCAGGTCGTCGCTGATGGCGAGCTGCAGCGGGTTGCTCGCCTTGTCCGCGAGGATCAGCGGCCCGCCTTGCTCGCCGCAATGATCGTGGGCGATCGAGCCGAGCGAGGGGTGGCCGCCGGTGGCCTGGGCCACGGCCGACGCCTGCATCGCGAAGCGAACACCGCCCTGCTCGAGATCGAACGCCGCGAGCCGTGAGATCGTCTCGACGGTGGCCGGCGGGCCCGAGCCGAACGCTGGGGAGCTCTCGATCGTTTCGTCGATCGCCAGATCGGCGAGCCCCTTCGACAGCGTCGCGCCGAGCTTGGCGTCGAGGGTGCCTTTGACCTGCGCCTCGAGGTCGGCGCCGAGATCGTCCTCGAACCGGTTGACCAGCCAGTTGGTGAGGAAGCCCCAGATGCCGCTGATGTCGATGTCGAAGCCCTTGACCTCGGCCACCGTCTGCGTCGCCTCGGCCTTCAGCTGACCTTGCTGTACCGAGGCGGCGAGCGTCACCGCGACCTCGATGCTCTTGGCCGTGACCTTGCCCGAGACGCTGATGGCGCAGACGGGGTTGTACCAGGGCCCGTCGAGGTCCGCGTCGACGTGGGCCGAGAGGTTGGCGATCGTCACCCGCGCCACGATCGCCCCGGGCTCGATGTCGAGCGACACCCTGGGGGGCTCGAAGGTCACATTCTTGATCGTGATGTCGGCGTGGTCGCACTTGGCCACATCCTCGATCCGCTGGCTCGCGGGGATCAGCGACGCGACGTCGAGGTTGGCCAGCGTCTGCTCGATCACGGTGGCGATGTCCGTCGTCGCGGCGTCTCCGTCGTCGAACACCGCCTGCCCCAGCCACCCCACCACCGCCTCGTCGACCACCGCGGCCGGCTCGGACTCGCTCGCCTGGAGCCACTTGGTGGAGTGATAGAAGGACTGCACCAGCCTCTCCTCGCTCCCGTCTTCGTGGTTGGCTTCGACGATCAGCAGGTTCAGCCCGTGTTGGGCTTGCACGACGTGGGTGAAGCTCCCGTCGGCCCCGGGCGTGATCGCCACGCCGTTGACCGTCAGCGAGAGGACCGTGCCTGGTGCCGCCCCCTGCACGCTGACCGCCGGATCGCCGTCCAGCGTCGCGCCCCTGGGCGGACTGATGATCGTCAGCTCTGTCGGGGGTTCTCCGGGGGATTGGCCCACCCCGGTGTCTGCCGTCGGGCCGCTGTCGCCAGCGGTGGCTGTTGCATCACCGTACGACCACACAGGGGTGTCGCCGGGCGCGCAGGCGCCGAGCGCTGCTACCAGCGGCAGCGCGATGGCGAGCCAACAGGCCCGGACGCGATGTGTCGCGCGGAGGACTGGTGAGCTTGCTGCGGGCATGGCCATGACCTCTCTGAAAGCCACCTGGGTGGCTGCTGCTGCGATTGTCGTCTCTGCTGCGATCGTCGTCCTTGGTGACCAAAGCAAACAGCGGGCCATCTCCTAAGCATAGGTCTTCATTGGCTGTCGATGGGCAGCCAGCGGATGGAACAAGTGCAGTGGCCGGTCATCCGACCCCAGGTGAGCGGCGACTCCTGGCGAGTCGACCTACGCAGGGATGCCAGGAGCGGAACACCGAAACGATTGCAGATAGTTGAATGGTTGGGTCGGTCTGCCAGGTGCCGTACAGGCGATTGACCACCCAGCCGTTCGACTAGCGGTCGATCCTCGAAGTCTGCCGTGGTGGTCTTCTATCGTGCGCGTTGGCTGGTCATCAGGGCTTG
>JAUVBO010000762.1 GCA_030591195.1 Pseudomonadota bacterium | reverse complement strand
GTGGGACGAGCGCGAGGGCCCTGAGGGCTCGCGGGCGGTCTACCGCCACCGTGACGGTTCGACCGAGCGGCTGAGCGAGGGCGAGGGCGACGATCACGCGCCGGTGATCGCCGGCGACCACGTGCTGTGGGCCTGCGGCGGCAGCATCTGCGCCTGGGACGCCGGACGTGGCCGGCGACAGTTGGTGCACGGCGCGGCGCGCTTCGAGCCGGCGTACTGCGAGCCGCCGGTGTCAGACGGTGTCAGGGCGGGCTGGATCTGCGCCGGCGAGGTCTGGCGCTACGACCCGGAGACCGGCGCGGCCGTCGTCGTGGCGCTGGCCGTCGAGGAGCGGAGTCGGTCGGTGCTGCGGATCAGCGGCGAGCTGTTGGCCTGGATCGAGCTCCCCGACGCCACCGACCCCTACCACGGGACGGGTCAGCTGGTGGTGCTGGGTCAGGGCGACCACCGGCTCGAGGTCGGGCGGGTCGGTCTGCCCTGCATCTCCTGCGGCCGCTACGACCCGCCGCTGCAGCTATCGCTCGACGACGGCCTGCTCGCCTGGTCCTACGCCTGGCGCGAGGAGGCCGAGGCGCCGCCGCGGGTCCAGCCCTACGCCTACACCACGATCCACCGCGACGAGCTCTGCCGCTGAGGCTTGATCAGCTTGGTGCTGCTTTGTTGGGCTCACCCGTCGCCGTGCGTTGACCACCCTCGGTCCAGCAACTACCCTGCCGCCCATGGATATGGACCTCGACCAGCTGACCATCGCCGGGCTCCACCAGCACCTCAGAGACCGGGTCGCCGCCGCCCTGTCCGCCCTGGGCGTTGATCCGGACGCCGCCCCGGTGGAGCTGGCGCCGCCGCCCAAGCCTGAGATGGGTGATCTCGGCTTGCCCTGCTTCGCGCTGGCCAAGCTGCTGCGCAAGGCGCCGCCGCTGATCGCCAAGGAGCTCGCGGAGCAGCTCGAGCCGGACGCGGTGATCGCCGAGGTCGGGACCGCCGGGCCGTACCTCAACCTGCGCATCGATCCCGGGGCCTTGGTGCAGATCGTGATTGGCCAGGTGCTGCGGGAAGGTGACCGCTTTGGCGGCGGTCAGGCCGAGCCGGCCGGCCGCTGGATGGTCGAGTACTCGGCACCGAACACCAACAAGCCGCTGCACCTCGGCCACGTGCGCAACAACCTGCTCGGGGCCTCGATCCACGCGATCATCAAGCACCTCGGTCACCAGGTGACGCGGGTCAACCTGGTCAACGACCGCGGGGTGCACATCTGCAAGTCGATGCTCGCCTACGACAAGTGGGGCGAGGGCACTGACCCCGTGGCGGCCGGCAAGAAGGGCGACCATCTGGTGGGCGACTTCTACGTGCTGTTCGACAAGCACTTCGACGAGGAGTACCAGGCGGCGTCCTTTGACGGGACGAAGGACGAGTTCTTCAACAGCGAGTCGGCCCTCGGGGCCGAGGTGCGCGAGATGCTGCTCGCCTGGGAGGCCGAGGACGAGGGCGTACGCCAGCTGTGGCAGACGATGAACGGCTGGGTCCTCGAGGGCTTCGACCGGACCTACGAGCGGATGGGCGTCGGCTTTGACCGCGTCCAGTACGAGAGCCAGACCTACAAGCTGGGCAAGGCACTGGTCCAGGAGGGACTCGACCGCGGTGTGCTCTCGCGGCGCGATGACGGCGCGGTGGTCTGCGATCTGTCTCAGGTCGGGATGGAGGGCGAGAAGGTGCTGCTGCGCAGCGATGGCACCAGCGTCTACATGACCCAGGACCTCGGCACGGCGATGGAGCGCTTCGACGAGGACCAGCGCGAGCTCGACCAGCTGATCTACGTCGTCGGCGACGAGCAGAACTACCACTTCGAGGTGCTGTTCAAGATCCTCGGCTTGCTGCGGTCCGGCCTGACGGAGCGCTGCTACCACCTCGGCTACGGGATGATCCGCCTGCCCGAGGGCAAGATGAAGAGCCGCGAGGGCAAGGTGGTCGACGCCGACGACCTGATGGACGAGGTCCACCGGCTCGCCCGGGCCGAGACCGAGCAGCGCGCCGCGGCGGGCAAGGCCCACACCGAGGGCATCTCGGCCGAGGAGCTCGACCTGCGAGCCGAGCTGATCGGCATGGCGGCGCTGAAGTACTTCCTGCTCAAGTTCAGCCCGAAGAAGTCGTTCGTCTACGACCCGAAGGAGAGCATCGATTTTCTCGGACAGACCGGGCCCTACTGTCTGTTCAACTACGCCCGCACCCGGTCGCTGCTGCGGCGCGCCGGCGGCGAGCCCGAGTTCGACGCCCAGGTCGTTCGTCGGCTCGGCAGCGAGCGTGAGCTGGAGATCGTCCGGCTGCTCGCGGCCTTCCCCGACGCGGTGGCCCGGGCCGCCAAGGGGCTCGACCCCTCACGGGTCGCCGAGTACTGCTTCGAGCTGTGCAAGAGCTTCGCCTTCGTCTTCACCGACAAGGCGAACCACCCGATCGTCACCTGCGAGGACACCGAGCTGCGGCAAGCGCGCCTGATGATGGCCGCCGCCGTGGGTCAGACCCTCCGCGTTGCCCTGGGTCTGCTCGGCATCGAGGTGCTCGAGGAGATGTGAGCTGATGAGAGCCGTTGCAGAGATCGACTACCAGGTCCTGACCGCCCTGGCGAGCAAGGACGCGCCGGTGGCGGTGACCGAGCTCGCGACCGAGCTCGGCCTCGATCAGAGCCAGGTCACCGCCGTCTGCCTCGGTCGCGCCGAGGCCGGCGAGATCGACGTCGAGGAGCACCGCCAGACCGAGCTCAAGCTCGGCAACAAGGGACTGCCCCTCGTCGGGAGACCCTTTCCGGAGCGGGCGGTGATCGAGGCCCTCGAGCGGGCTGGCGGTCAGGCCGACCTTCCCCAGGTCGCACAGCTGTCGGGGCTCGAGCCCAAGGAGGTCGGCCAGTCGCTGCGCTGGCTGAAGCAGAAGGGCTGGGCCGACAAGGCGGGCAAGGCGCTCGAGCTGACCGACGCCGGTCGGGCCGCGCTGACGGCCGCTCCGCTCGCCGACGAGAAGCTGGTGGCGGCCCTCGCCGAGCTGCCGGAAGGCATCAACGCCGCCGAGCTCGAGCAGCGGGGCGTTGACGTCGAGGCTGCCCTGGGACTGCTCAAGGGCCGCACCGGCGTGGTCGACTGCACGGAGCGCAAGAGCCGCTTCGTCACCCTCGGCGTGCAGGGGCGGGCGCTGGTCGACGCGGGTCTCAAGGGGCGGATGCAGGTCCACCTGCTGACCCCGGAGCTGCTGCGCTCGG
>JAUVBO010000545.1 GCA_030591195.1 Pseudomonadota bacterium | reverse complement strand
GCTGCTTGGACGGAAGAGCTCCAGCGCGCCGATGATGCCGCTGATCGGCCCACAGCGGCAGCGGAGAGTCTGAACCGTGTGGTGGCTTCGCATACGTCCGGCGAGCTCAGCACCGAGCAGGTCTCCACTCTCGATAGCCCGATCAAGCGGTGTATTGACCAGGCGAAAGGAATGCCCGTGACCCTGGCCCGTTCACTCCTAGATCTCTCCTTCGAGGTCAATGAGTCGTGGTGGCGCACGGAGGCGTTGATGCGTCCCTTGGTGGTGCATGACCTCGACCGCTTGCTGAGCGAAGCCGCCGAGGAGAGGAAAGGCGACATCACCGACGCGGTGAAGTCCTGCCTGAAGAACGCTGCGGATGACGAGACGAAGAAGGTCTTTCTTGCGGCCTTCGCGGCTCTCTCCAACAGGAGCGCCGACGAGCTGGTGACGGAGCTCGCGGCCGAAGCGTTGGTGCGGGCCGTCGACCGCGGCCAGAGCGACACACTGGAGGGTGCTCTGGACGAATTCCTGAGCCACCCCAGCACCGTGAAGATCTCGGGCTCGGCCAACGGGATGTTGGCCATGGCCTACGAACAGCTCTACCAGATGCAAGCCTGGGATCTGATGGGGCGGGTGGCCGACAAGTTCCGCCAGGCATTGCCTCACCTGGAATGGGAGACAGAGCACCAACAGTATTGCCTGACCTACCCCGTGGCGGCGGCGATGCACGAGGGATGCGAGTTCTACGCCGCCCATGTCGCCCCGTGGCTGGAGGGTCAGGAGATCGTCGAAGCCCGGGTCGCCTTCAATCTGGCTTGCTATTACGCCGCGCTCGGGTCCGACGAAGAGCTCTTGGCCATGGTCGCCCGCGCCATCGAGCTCGGAAGACCCAAGGCGCAATTCCTCAACGACGAGGATTTTGCAGCCCACATCGACAAGCCCGAGATGAAGAAGCTCCTGCAGGAGTGACCCAGCAGCAGGTCGTCGCCCTCGCTGCCCACCTTCACCGGCGCTCGCCACCAGGGCTCTCCTCGGCGGCTCGGAGCTGGGCCTCGGGCGGGGTCTCTCTTGCCAGTCACGATCAGGTGACTAGCCCGCTGGATCGGCCTGATCGATCGACTCGAGCACGATCCGCAGGCGCTCGATCCGCGCCTGCTCGGGCACCAGGTCGAGGGCCAGGAGCACTTCCTCGGGACGACCGGTGCGCCGGTCCCCGAGCCCGAGCCGCATCGACAGACCCTGGTCCACGACCTCGAGCCGCTCGATCAGCGGCCGCAGGTCGTAGGGCTTGCCGCGACGCTCTCGCGGCAGGCTCTCGGCGGCGAGCAACGCCACCACCCGGTCTGACAATCCCGCGGCGTCATCCACCGCGCCGGGCGAGAGGCAGGCCGTGTAGTCGGCCGCGCGGATCAGCTTCGACAGCCGCGGCGCATCCGGCCCGATCGCATCCACCCCGGTAAACGAGAGGTCGGGGGGACGGGTCGCCTCGAGCCTCGTTCCTAGCTCGTCGGCCGGAGTGGCGACGTCGAGCCAGATGTCGAGCAGCTCGGCCCGCCCGACCTGACCCAGCGGCAGCGCGGCAGCGAACTGCAGGCGCGGGCGCCGATGATAGCCCTGGGTGTAGCGCAGCGGGATCCGGGCTCGGCGCAGGGTCCGCTCGATGCAGCGCTGCAGGTCGAGGTGGCCGACGAATCGCAACACGCCGGTCTTGGCGAAGGTGATCCGGTAGCGGTACCCCCGGGCTGATGGCTGCACCGGCCGAGGTCGGTCCACGGGCTGATCCACTGGGGTGTCGGTGCCCTGGTCGCCGCTGGTCATCTCACTGGCCGCTAACCTCGGGGCACTTCCACCCCGGACCCGGGTGCGCCGCCCGCTCGACCTTGAAGTCGGGCAGGATGCCGCAGGCGTGGCACTGCTCGCGGCAGTCCGCGGTCAGCTCGCCCTCGACGCTGCGCCGGCGCTCCTCGACGAGGAAGCGGCGGTCCACCGCGCGGATGTGGTCCCACGGCAAGACCTCGTCCAGCGACCGCCGACGATGAGCGTAGAACGCCGGGTCGAGGCCGACCTCGGCGAACGCCTTGAGCCAGTGGTCAATGCAACGCAGCTCCTGCCACGCGTCGAAGCGCGCCCCCCGACGCCAGGCAGCCTCGATCACGTCACCCAGCCGACGATCGCCGCGGGAGAGGCAGGCCTCGAGCAGGGTCTCGTTGGTGTCGTTCCAGCTGAGCTTGACCGTCGAGCTGCGCAGCCGTTTCTTCAGCAGCGCCTGACGTTCGGCGATCTCGTCCGCCGGAGCGAGCGCCTCCCACTGAAACGGCGTGTGGGGCTTGGGCACGAAGGTGCTGACCCCGACGTTGACCCGGGCCCGCCCTCCGACGCGCTTGCGGCCGGCGGCGGCCACCTGCTGGACCAGCTCGGCGATCGCCTCGACGTCCTCGAGGGTCTCGCCGGGGTGACCGAGCATCAGGTAGAGCTTGATCGTGTGCCAGCCGCGGCTGAAGACCTCGTCGGCGGTCCGCAACACCTCCTCGGCTGCGACGACCTTGTTGATCGCTCGCTGCATCCTCGGGCTCGCCGCCTCCGGCGCGAGGGTGAAGCCCCCCCGTCGGCCGCCACCAGACAGGGCCTGCATCAACTCCACCGAGAAGGACTCGATCCGCAACGAGGGCAGCGAGATGTTGAGCTCGCGCCCGGCAAATCGCTCGCCCATCGTCTGCACCAGCTCGAGCACCTGGCTGTAGTCCGATGACGAGAGCGACCGCAGACCAACCTCGGAAAAGCCGGTGGCGTCGAGCGCAGCAGCCACCGCCTCGACCACCTGCTCGAGGGGGCGCTCGCGCACCGGGCGGGTGATCATCCCAGCCTGACAGAAGCGGCAGCCCCGGCTGCAACCCCGCATCACCTCCACCACCGCGCGGTCGTGGACCACCTCGAGGTGAGGCACGATGAAGTGGGTCGGCGGGGGCGGCAGCTCGGCGACGATCCGCTTGCGCACCTGAGGGCGCGCCTCCGCGGCCAGCGGCTCCATCGCCTCCAGCGTACCGTTGACACCGAACACCGGGCGGTAGAGCGACGGCACGTAGACCCCGTCGACCGCCGCCAGCTGACGCAGCAGGGCCTCGCGTGAGCCACCGCCGGCCGCCTTCCAGGCGCCCACACGCTCGAGCACCTCGAGCAGCACCTCCTCGCCGTCTCCGATGAGCGAGGCGTCGACGAAGGCCGCCATCGGCTCGGGGTTGAAGGTCGTATGGCCTCCGGCGATCACCAGCGGGTGCTCGGGCGTGCGGTCCGCGGTGCGCAGCGGCAGGCCCGCCAGGTCGAGCAGGTTCAGCGCGTTGGTGTAGAGCGTCTCGTAGGGAAGCGACAGGCCGAGCACGTCGAAGTCACCGAGCGCGTGCTTGGACTCGAGGCTGAACAGCGGAACTCCGGCTGCTCGCAGCGCCTGCTCCATGTCGGTCCAGGGCACGTAGACCCGCTCGGCGAGCAGCTCGGGACGCTGGTTGATCAGGTCGTAGAGGATCGCCAGGCCGAGGTTGGGCAGGCCGATGTCGTAGATGTCCGGGAAGGCGAGCACCGTCCGCACCGAGACGGTGGACCAGTCCTTGAGCACCTGGTTCAGCTCACCGCCGACGTAGCGCGCCGGCTTCTGCACACCGAGCAATAGCGGCTCGAGCGCCGCGCGGATCTGGGAGGGTCTCACTGCCCCATGTACTTAACACAGGCTGCGCACAAAAGAAGGGCAGGTGCTGGTGGTGAGCAACCGACGAGCAACGCAGCCGGCGTGGATCGATCAGCGACCGAATGTAGGAGCAATTGCGACCGGGGTCCCTTAGTACCCTGGAGCTCCCCCGACGCCAGCCGGCAGCCGCAGGACCCGCTCGGGAACCCAACGCCGACTCTTCTGGTCACGCTTGTCCCTCTGCACCAGCGGCCGGGAGCCGTCGCGGGCCGCCGGGACCGTACGCGGCTGTGGCCCGAGGGACGGTCGCTTCGGCTGGACCGCGATGCCGGCCGGGGGCGCCACCTTGGCCTGGGTTGGGCCCTTGACCTTGCCGTTGC
>JAUVBO010000751.1 GCA_030591195.1 Pseudomonadota bacterium | reverse complement strand
GAGGCCGCGACCTCAGCGTTTGCGGGATGGGATGGGCTTGCCGTCGAGGTCGCCGAGGGCGGCTTCGGCGGCCTTGGCTGCTTCGCGGATGTTGTCCTCGGAGCCGCCGAGCCACACTCGACCGAAGGCGCCGAAGGCGCGGAACTCGAGGACCTCGATCGGCGAAGCCTTCTCGGCCTCGTTGGTCGCGATCGCGGCGTAGCCCGCGGGTTGCACCTCGAGCAGGTAGAGCGAGGCATTCTCGGTGAGCATGTTTCCGTGGCGCATCCGGTTGATCAGCTGGGACTGGTAGCCCTCGACCCCGGTGATGACTTCGCTGGAGACCACCCGGGGCTTGAGCCGATCGGAGGCTGTCAGACCGAGGTCGTCGAGGATCGCCTGGCCGGCCTCGCGGATCTGGCCCTGATCGAAGTGATGGAGCTCGAGCAGTCCGAAGGCGCGCTCGACGATCAACATTCCCGGGATCGCTTCGGTGCGCTTGAGGGCGCTATCGGTCACCGCGTTGATCGCGATGCCGGGGGCGATCTC
This sequence comes from Pseudomonadota bacterium, assembly GCA_030591195.1. The sequence continues at coordinate 2,743 of JAUVBO010000751.1, read as the reverse complement.
GACGAGCAGCGACGCTTGCTCTTCGAGCGGCATGAAGCCCGGGCATACCGTCTGCAAGAAGCCGGTGGTCTGGGGCTGGAGGATGTCGATGTAGCTGAAAGTACGAAGTTGCATTGAGGCCGATATCCTGTCTCCTGCAACACAAGGATGCACGGTCACTCGTCGCGACCAATAGCCTCGAATAGCAGAGATTCCAAACCCTTGTCAATCCGCTCTTTCGGCCGCGGCCCGGCGGAGGCGGTGCTATACTTGCTTCGATCATGCCCACGCCCGGCGCTCGTTCTGCGGTTCGATACAAGCATGAGGACCGCCCGCTGCTCGATACCACCATCGACCAGCGGTATTTCGTCGAGGAGCAGCTGGGCGATCACCCGGCTGGCGCGATCTACCAGGCTCGCCAGCTGGTGCTACGGCTGCCGGTGGCGCTGGTGGTGGTTCATCGGCGCCTGAGCCAGAACAACAGGCTGGTCAGGGACTTCAAGGCCGAGGTCGCGGAGGCTGCGCGGGTGATCAGCCCCCACGCGATGCCGCTCACCGACCTCGGCCGGGTGCCCGATCGGAGGATCTACTTCACCCGCGGGATCCTTCCCGGCGAAACGCTCGAGACGCGGCTCGTCCGGGCCGGACGGTTGACCGAGGCCGCGGCGCTCGCGATCCTCGAGCAGCTCGAGGATGTGCTCTCCGAGATGCATGCTGTGGATCTCGTGCACGGCGCGCTCCGCCCGGATAACATCTTCCTCTTCCCTAGGCGCGGAACCGACTTCGTCAAGCTGCTGGACGTGGGCTGCAGCACGCTCGCCGCGGCCAGCGGTTCGCCGACGATCTACATGGCCCCGGAGCAGCAGCAAGGGGGCGCCGTCGACGCGCTCTCTGACCTCTACTCGCTCGCGCTGGTTGGCCACGAGATGGTCACCGGCCAGTGTCCGGCTCCAGCGCCGGGCTCCACCGCCACGCCACGCTCGCCGCAGCGGGTGGTCCCCGAGCTGTCGGAGAGCTTCAGCGAGGCGATCTCAGCCGCCCTGGATCCTGACCCCGCCCGGCGCCCGGCCACGGTGAGGGCGCTAGTCGACGACCTCGGGCGGGCCGCGCGAGACGCGACGCCGCGCCGTCAGGTCGTGATCATGCAGGCGCCGCAGAACGGCGGCACCTGGGTCAAGGGTCACGCCGGCGCCGACGGGGCTGGAGGCGAGGCCGAGCAGCCTCACCTCGGCCGGGTCACGCCGGCTTCGTTCGGCGATCTCCTGCGAAGCGGGGCGGTCCTGCCCAAGCCAGCGACGCGGCCTCATCGCGTCGTGCCCGGCGATGCGATGACCCTGCAGGAGACCCTGTCTGATGGCGCTGCCCAGGGCTGGGTTCCCGTTCCCCGCGCTGGCCTCGTGGCGTCCGTCGAGGGCTCTCCTGCCCGCTCGGTGGATCCTGCGACGGTTCAGCCCGCGGTGGTGGTTGCGGCTGAGGCGACCTCGGACGGTGAGCTGTCGACGACCGAGCCCTCGGGTGAGCCCCGGGCCACCGCGTCGATCGCGGGGTCGGGGGAGGACGCCGCGCCCGTGTCACCGGGCGCCCCAGGCAGGGAGGCAGCCTTGCCCGCCGGCGGGCTGCGGGCGAGCGGGCCCCAGACGGTCAAGACGGTGGTGGTGTTGATCTTCCTCGCCGCGCTGGTGGCCGCGATCTGGATTCTCGCCGAGGAGTCCGGTGAAAAGGGGCGCTCGTCAAGGGGCCTGGCACTCTCTGGCGTGCCGCGTCGCGCTCCAGGGTTGCCGCAAGGCTCCCGGGTCGCGTCGCCGCGCCCGCCCCACGTCGCGGGCCGGGGGGCCGGGGTCGGGCGGGCGCCTGATGCCGGGCGGATTGTGGCGATGAACGCGGACTTCGCCGGGCCGGCGGGCCTCGATGGCGCGGCGACGCCGGTGGCGGCGAGTCTCCTGGTTCGCCGCCGCCGGCAGTCACGACGAGCGCCCAGGTCGCCCGACGCTGGCACGCGAGGCGCGTCGCCCGTCGCCGACGCCGCGGCCGCGGCGTTGGATGCCGCCTCGGTGGAGACCGAGATCAAGGCGTTGCTCGACGCTGCGCGCAAGGCCTACGTCGCCGGGCTATACGAGCAAGCGCTCGGTATGGCGCGGCGACTGCTCAAGCTCCGTCCGGGTAACCGCGATGCGAGCCAGATCATGGGCGTGTCGGCCTGTCACCTCTCGGACGCCCACCTCGCGCGGCGTGCCTATCGTCGGCTCGGAGCACGTCGGCGAGGGCTGCTGGTCACCATCTGCCAGCGCGCCGGCGTCTCGCTGGAGGAACCGGTGGCGCCGAAGGCATCGGGCTCGTCTCCCCCCAGCGCCGCCGCGCCCCCGAGACCACCAAGGAGCCAGCCGCTGCCGCGACGAAGAAGCGAAATCCGGCATCGTGGAACCAATGGTTCCGCAGTAGACTGATCGTGCGGGAGACCCATGCTAGCAACCGTCCTGACCTTTTTTCGTCGCCTTGCCCCGCCGGTGCTCGTCGTGGGGTTGACCTTCGCGTGCTCATCCAGCGAGACCCCGCCCGACGTCGGCCCGACGGGTGATCTCGGCGCCCGCGTCGACCTCCCGACAGCGGTAGACATCGGGCCCGCGCCCGACGTCTCGCCCTGGCTTGGGTGCAATAACTCGGGAGGTGAGCGGCTCGAGGACGGCTGTTTCTTCGAGTGGCGTTGCCCCAACGGCGTCGATCGCCAGGTCACCTGCACCTCCGGCGCTGGCGGCGGGTTCGTCTG
>JAUVBO010000180.1 GCA_030591195.1 Pseudomonadota bacterium | reverse complement strand
GATCGCCTTGACCGCGGGGTCGACGACCATCGACTGGCCCTCGTTGCGGATGTCTTTCAGCTCGAAGAGGCTGAGCACCCGGTCGACCTGATCGACGCGCTTAATCCGATCGGACAGCAGCTTGACCCGCCGCAGGGTCTCCGGGGCGAGAACGTCGTCGGCGACGAGGGTGACCATCAGCAGATCGGTGCCACCGAACATCTTCTCGATCCGGTCCAGATCGACCCGGGCGGGCATCTCGGGCGGCAGCTGGTTCTTGACGTCGGGATCGATCTCCGCGAACGGCAGTCGCGAGCCCGATGCCAGCGCGAGGCCGACGAAGAAGACGATCACCGGCCAGGGGTGGCGCGAGACGAGCAGGGCCAGTCGTTCGATCATCCGGTGCTCCTCAGAAAGAGGCCCGCAGCTCGGCGTAGCCAGCGGTCTGGGTCTGCTCGATCATCCCGAACAGGGTGTTGTCGGCGCCGAGGTAGATCTCGGCGCCGATGGTGGCGGTGAAGGCGTCGGCGAGGTCGTAGCTGATCTTCGGCCGCAGCAGCAGCTCCTCGGTGGAGAGGTTGGCCATCCCGAGCAGCTCGATCCGCAGGGCCTCCTGCAGCAGCCGCAGCTCGGCCCGCAGGGTCACGCTGTGCTGGACCCGCTGCAGCTGGCCGGCGATCATCCGGTTGCGGGCGACGATCTGCTCGAGCGCCACCTGCTCGAGCAGCGGGCGATCGGCGAAGGTCGTGGCCAGCGGATCGTGGTCCCAGTCGAAGACCGTCCGTCCGCTGTACTGGGCGATGATGCTCAGCTGACCGAAGAGCTCACGGTCGACGCCGAGCACGTACTGAAGATCGGGAAGCGGCTTGTACTCGGCGTCGGTGTAGCCGAAGGGCCAGTGGAGGGCGACCTCGCCGCGCACCCCGAAAGAACCGACGGAGGTCGAGAAGTCACCGCCAACGACCTGGTGGCGGTAGCTGGCGAAGGCCACGCTGATCGCCGGCGGTACCCCCGCTGCCGGATCGACCCCGAGCAGCGCGATGCCCGGGAAGGTCGCGGTGCCCGCGAGGTACGAAAGCGACAGCTCGAGCGCCGACAGCTCGAGGTGTGCCCGGCCGGCGAGGGTGCCGTTGCGCAGGTTGGCGCTCGGGTACTCGGGCTCGCCGAGGGCGATGCCGCCCGGCAGCTCGAAGCGGGGGAAGTGTGACGCGGCGAAGAACGGCAGCCAGACCGCCTCGAGGCGCACCGGCGCGAGGTCGAGGTAGGCGCGGACAGCGAAGTTCGCCAGCCGCATGTCGTCCTCGAGCGGCGAGCGCACGCGCATGTCTCGCGGGGTGAGGTTGTTCGTCGGGTTGACGCCGTCGGCCCGACCCCAGATGACGATCTGGTGGCCGACCCGCAGGTCGACCGGCCCGAGGTAGGCGTTGACGTAGGCCTCGCGCAGGTCCACCACCAGCTGCCGCTCGCCTCCCTCGTAGCCGGCGCGAAACCGCAGCTCGCCATAGGCGTCGCCGTGGTCGCCCTTGCGCGCCCGCGCCTTGAGCGCCAGCTCGCCATAGCCGCTCTTGACCTCGGTCGCCCGGCGCTCGGGGATCCGGCCGAGGTACAGGTCGCCGCGCAGGTGCCCGTTGAGCTCGAAGCCGATGCCACCGACGCCACCCGCGACCCCCGCGCTCCTGGCGCCACCGGAGTCCTCGCCGCTCGTCGCCTCGCTCGGGCGCGAGCTGGGCGCTGGCTTGGTGCGCTGCTGCACCGCCTCCTCGAACAGGCCCTGGGCGGCCGCCGGTGGGGCGCCTGCGACGGCAAGGGCCGCTGCCAGGACGGCGAGCGTGTGACGCGGATCGTGCTGCTTCATGATGATCCACCTTCCTTCGTCGCTGGCCCCGGGGCGGTCTCTTCGAAACAGGCCTCTACCGAGGAAGCGCGACCAGCACCCGGTTCATCGCCGTGATCGCCTTGGGCACCTCGGTCCAGTCGACCTCGAAGCCGGCCTGCTGCAAGCGGTAGGTCCGGTCGATGTCGGTGGCGAGCTCGGCGCCGAACGCCTTGCGCAGCGCCCGGGGCGCCTTGCGCCCGGTGCCGAAGTAGCAGCAGGGCATCACCGCCAGCGCCGCCCGTCGTGAGATCGCGAGGTCGATGCAGCGGTCGGTGCGCACGCCGCAGGCGTGCACCGCGACCAGCGAGCAGCCCGGCTCGAGGTGCTCGCTCGCCCGCTTCAGCGGAACCTCGACGAAGCGCACCCGACCCTCGATCCAGGGCGCGGCGGCAGTGGCCGCGGCGAGCACCTTGTCGTGGCTCTTGGGCCGCCGCTGGTCGAGCAGCAACACCCGCTGCACCGGACGGGAAAAGACCGCGAAGAGGATGCCGGTGAGCCCGTGACCGCAGCAGAGGTCGGCCACCGCCGGGGCGCGCGTCCGTCGCCGCACGCGCTCGAAGAACTCGAACGACTCGAACAGCTCCTTGATCGGCAGCGCGCCCCGCTCGGCGAGCTCGATCACCAGGCGATCGGTGAGCGACGGCGGATCAGCCGGCTCGAGTAACCGCGCCAGCGCCTTGCGATCGAAGCGCTTGCGCAGCCTCGCCAGCCGGGCGAGCCGCGGGTCGTTGAGCTGGCGAAAGGCGCGAAACGCCGCCGACACGGCCGATCAGTCCTCGCCCTGTTGCTCGGAGGAGCGCCTGCCGTCGGCCCGCTCGAGCCGCGCGAGGTGCTCGACGGCGATGCGCTGCCACGGATCCTCGCCCCCCTCTTCGCCGCCGAGCTCGAGGTAGCGACGCCAGTGCCGGATCGCCTGGACGCGACTGCCGACACGCTCGAGGGTCAGGGCGAGGTTGAAGTGCAGGTCGGCGAAGTCGGGAGCGCGGCGCAGGGCCTGGCGGTACTCGGCGATGGCCAGGTCGTAGTCGCCCTCTTCCTCGTAGATGTTGGCCAGGTTGTAGCGCGCCTCGGCCTGCTCGGGGTCGAGCGAGCAGGCCACCTCGTAGCAGCGCAGGGCGTCCGACCGCTGCTCGAGCCGGTAGTGGAGGTTGCCGAGGTTGGTGTGGGCCGCGGCGAGGCCCGGGTCGAGGTCGATCGAACGCCGGTAGGCCGCGATCGCCTCGTCCACCTGGTTGCCCTGCTCGTCGAGGGCACAGCCGCGGAGGAACCAGCCGTAGGCGGTGGCCGAGTCCTCGCCCGCCGCGACACCCTCCCGATCGACCTGATCGAGGGGCTCGAGCGGGCTGATCCGCAGCTCGGGGGTCTCGCCACGCTCGCTGCGGCGTGCGGCGGCCTCAGCGAACTGAAGCACCTCGGCCGCTTGCTGGCCCACCTCGACCAGCTCGAAGTCGATCAACAGCTGCCCCGAGACCGGGTTGAAGGTCGCGTCGTCCTCGGTGACCACTAGGTCGTCGCCGTCGCTCTGGACCCGCAGTCGCGTCAGCGACGCCTGCTCGGCGGGCATTGCCTGGCGCAGCGCCTTGAGCGTCCGCCGCACCCGCTGGAGCGGAATGCCGGCCTCGATCAGCCCGTGGGCGGCCTTGATCTCGACCAGATCGCTGAAGGTGTAGGTCCGGTACCCTCCCTTGCGTCCACTCGGATTGATGAAGCCGGTCTGAGCCCAGTAGCGCAGCCGGCTCTCCTTGAGCCCGAAAATCCGCGCCACGTCCCGCACGGTGAAGAGCGTCTGTGCTGCGCTGACGCCGTGGCTCTGCTTGATCTGCTCGGTCATCCTGGTCTGACCTTACCTCGGTTCGGCGAGACGATCGATCACTCCCGTACGCGTCGGCGCATCGGGGCGATGGTCTCGTCGCCTGAAACAACGGGCTAGTTGCCGCTTCCCGCCGATCGTTCGCTCGCCTGCTCGGCCCAGCCCTCGACGTCCACGTCGACCAGCAGCGAGCGGCCCTCCGCCCTGACCCGCACCTCGGTCTCGAGACGATCGAGCGGACGCTTGGCGATCCTCCGCGCCTCGGCCCGCGCCCGGCCGGCCAGTCGACCGAGCAGCACTCGCTCGGCGGACAGATCCTCGGCGATCCGGGCGGCGGTTCGAGCATCACAGTCGTCGGTGACATGCTCGGCCAGCTGGGCGAGATCGATGGTGATCATCGTGCTGCCGAAGAACCGCCCATCGGCGGCCAGCTGGCCCTCGCTGATGATCGACGCGGCCGCGAGCAACGCCTCGATGCCCGTCGGGGAGAGCGTCTCGATGATCCGGCGCCGGAACAGCCCAACGCGACTGACCCTAGCCATCGGGCGCTTGTTCGAAGTCGACGTGGCCGCCTCCTCTTTGCCCAAGGAAAACTCTCGTCAGCAAGACACTTCCAAGGAAGACAACCGCGAAGCTGCCGTGCCTCCTGATCTGGATCCGATCCTAGCAACGCCGAAACGTGATCTCAATTTTCCCGGGGAAGGATCTCAGCGCTGGCTCTCGAGATCTCGAGGCGAAGGCTCGGAGGTCGGCGGATCGATTGCTTGATCGCCGCTCGAGCTGCTGGCGGCCTCGGCCGCGCCACGTCGCCGCTTGAGCAGCGCCTTGACCACCAGGTAGATGATCAGCGCCGCGACCAGGCCTCCAACGGCGTACTTGCTGTTGGTCAGCCAGACCTTGACCCGATCGAGCTGGGCGCCGAAGCGCCAGGCGACCCAGACCAACAGCGGCACGCTGAGCATCGCCGCCGAGCCATCGGCGAGGATGAAGGTCCGTCGCTTCATCCCCATGCTGCCGGCGAGGAAGTAGGTGGGCGCGCGGAGCCCGGCAGCGAAGCGCGCGATGAACGCGGTCCACGCGCCGTAGCGCTGGAAGAAGTACTGGGCCCGTTCGATCCGCTTCTTCGACAACATCGTGCGGAAGGGCCAGATCTTGGTCGCCCGCGGGCCAAGCCAGCGACCGAGGGTGAAGAGGAAGACGTCTCCGGTGAGCACACCCATGAAGCCGACCCCGATCATCGGCAGCAGCGACGGGCTGCCCAGCCCGTGCTGCTGGGCCAGATAGACAGTGTAGCCGCCGGCGATCAGCGTGATGTCTTCGGGCAACGGCACACCGAGCCCGCACAGCAGCAGCACGCCGAACACCACCAGGTAGGCGTACGCCGGATGGGACTGAACGAGCTGGAGGATCCTCGCTTCCATGCCGCCCGCGATCCTCTGGGTGTGAAAGGCGCCGCGGCGCGAAAGCTCCTGAGGTCAAGGTGACGGTCCCGCTCGCTCGCGCCTGAGCCCTCCTCCGAGAACAACGCTACTCGATGCCACGCAATCTGCCGGACCGCAAGCAAAAACCGCTGACTAGTCGACGTGACAGACGATCTCGTCGTCCTCGAGGATCGGCGCCCGCTCGACCAATGGCGGGGGCGAGACGTGGGCCCCCGGTAGGCCGCGGGCGACCCGCCGACGAGCCTGTCGGGCGAAGGTGCCACGAACGAGCAGCAGCGCGCGCGGCGAGGCCAGGCCGCCCTGTCGCGCACGCGCCTCGTCGTAGGCGCTGCAGCGATCGCGCAACGATCTGTCCACGGCGGTCAGCAGCCGACGGCAGACCGGCTCGTCGATGGTGACCACCGGCTCGAGAATCAAGTTCAGCGCCTGGCGCTTGGCGGCGGCGGTTCGGTCGCCGGTCCACGAGCGCAGCAACCGCCCCAGCCAGCCGGGCTTCTTCGCGGTCGCCTCGGGTGGGGAGGCTGCCGCCTGCTGGCGGTCGAGCACGAAGCTCTCGCCGAACCAAGCGGTCTGCCCGGTGATCCCGAGCTCGTGCTGGCGGCTGGCTTCGGCCACCGCCTCGGCGACCAGCTCGCCGTCCACCGCGCCGTCGGCCTCGCCGCCGAGCGGCCGCACTGAGCAGCCGGGGCCAAGAGACAGAGCCACCCGCGGGACTCCCCCGTGGCGCGCCTGCTCGACGACCTCGATCGTCAGGTCCATCGCGTAGCGGTAGAGCCCCCCGGGCGTGGTGACCACTGGCTGGTAGCGCCCCCCCGAGCGCAGGGCCGAGACCGGCTGCGGCCCCGATCGTTCGCCGGCGACGAGAAACTCCCAGTACTGCCCCTCGACCAGCAGCGGCCCGCCCTCGTCGCCCTCGAGAGGGCCGGTGAGCGGGGCCTGGGCGCAGTGATGACCCGGATCGAGGATCGCCAGGTCGCCGTAGCGGTCGGGGAGCCGATCGGCGGCCGAGCGGGACGCGCCGCTGGTCGGACAGACGAGCAGCTGGAGCTGGGGCCAGGCCCAGGTCGGCGTGAGGTAGCCGTGCTCGTCGAGCAGCTTGCCAAGCGCGGTGGCGCGCCCGGGATCAGGGCGTGTCGCGCGTTCGAGCTCGAGGGCGGCAGCCGGGCCACCGAGGCGCTCGCGAAACGCCACCCGGCCAGCG
>JAUVBO010000256.1 GCA_030591195.1 Pseudomonadota bacterium | reverse complement strand
GAGCAGCACCTGTCGCTTCCATAGCTGATCCTCGCGGCGGTGGTGGTCGATCAGCGCCGCGCGGGAGACGACCAGCATCCCCTGGCTGCCCGACGGCCGCAGCCGGGTGTCGACCTGGTAGAGGCGGCCGTCGGCCAGCTCTGCCGCGAGGGCGTTGACCAGCCGCTGGGCGAGGCGGGCGAAGAGCTCCGCGTTGGACACGCTCGCGCTCCGGCCGCTGTCGTCGCTCGTTCCATCGTCGGAGTAGACGAAGATCAGATCGAGATCCGAGCCGTAGCTCATCTCCTCGGCGCCGAGCTTGCCCAGGCCAAGGACGACCATCGTCGCGTCGCTGCTGCCAGCGTGGTGGCGAGGTCTTCCGTAGCGATCCGCCACCTCGTCGAGCACCAGCGGGTAGAGCGCCTCGAGCACCACGTCGGCGAGGGCGGTGAGCTGCCGCCAGACCTGCTCCAGCTCGAGGTCACCCGAGATGTCCCGCAGCCCGATGTGCAGCGTCTCCTCGTTGCGGAATCGACCGAGGGTGGCCAGCCGGTCGCCGAGGTTCTGCCCGGCGTCGAGCCGGCGGGCCAGCCGGCGGTCCAGCGCCTCGGCGCTCGCCGCGGGGCGGGCGAGCAGCTGATCGAGCAGCTCGGGGTGTCCGATGAACATCCGCGCCAGGTAGTCCGAGGTGCCAAAGAGGCTGCAGAGCAGGCGCATCGCCTCTCGCTCCTGCTCGAGCATCCGCCAGAGGCCGTCGAACGGGCCAAAGCGGAGCGAGAGGCTCACCAGGTGGCCGAGGGTCGCGTCGGGATCGGGCGAGGCGCAGACCTCAGTCAGCAGCGGGAGCGCGACCCGCCGGGCGGTCTCGCTCGGCGCTCGCCCGAAGGGGCCCCAGGGCTTGTCGCGCAGCAGCTGCAGCAGCGAGAGAGCCTGGTCCGGTCGAGCGAAGCAGCCGAGCTGCTCGAGGTGGGCTCGGGCCCGCGCTTCGTCAAGAGGCTGCTCGATCAGCGGCAACAGCCGCTGATCGACCTCGCTGGCCGCGCCGAGGGTGGCGTAGATCGCGGCGACCCGCTCGCGTCGGCGGGCCAGCTGTTCGACGAAGCGCGTCGGGGTCCGGTAGCCCAGGTGACGGACGATCTGTTGGCGCAAGCGGCCGTCGTCTGGCAGCAGGTGGGTCTGCCGCCCGCCGTGCAGCTGCAGCCGGTGCTCGATCCGTCGGTAGAGCTCGTAGGCCTCGGCGAGGGCGCGATGCTCCTGCTCGGTGACCAGCCCGGCGAACAGCAGCTTGTCCAGCGCGCGCAGGGTGCCGCCCTCGCGCAGCGCCGGTTGCTGGCCGCCGTGGACCAGCTGCAGCGCCTGGACGAAGAACTCGACGTCGCGGATGCCGCCGGTGCCGAGCTTGACGTCCCAGCCGCTGGTGAGCGACGGGCGGGCTAAGAGCTCGTCACGGATCCGGCGGCTCAACCGCTGGATCTGCTCGATGGTGTCGTCCTGCAGGCCGTGGCGCGGGTAGACGAACGGCCGCATGATCGCGACCATCTCCTTGCCGAGCGCCAGGTCGCCGGCGGCGGGGCGGGCCTTGAGCCAGGCCAGCCGGTCGTAGGGGCCACCCCAGGTCTCGTAGTAGCGCTCGGCGCTGGCCACGGCGTTGCACAGCGGGCCGGCGTCGCCCTCGGGCCGGAGCCGCAGATCGACCCGGAAGGCGATCCCTTCGGCGGTGCTTGCCGAGAGGGCCGCGGTCACCTCCCGGCAGACGCCGGTGATGAACTCGTGCAGCGATAGCTCGCCAGCGCTGCCGTCGTCGTCGGTGTAGACGAAGATCAAGTCGATGTCGGAGCAGAAGTTGAGCTCCCGGGCGCCGTGCTTGCCCATGGCGATGGCGACCACGGTGCACGGCGCGCCATCGCGGCAGCGGGCGGGGCCGTGCCGGACCTCGAGCCGCGCGGTGGCCCGCTCGATCGCGACCTGCAGGCAGGTGTCGGCGAGGTCCGACAGCTGCAGCCCCACCTCCTCGAGCGAGGAGAGGTGGACGAACTCACAGGCGGCGAGGCGGACGAACTGGTCGTTGCGGAAGGCGGCGATCCGCTCGGCGAGCTGGTCGGGCTCAAGGGCGGGCTCGAGCTGATCATCGAGCGCGGCGCGCAGCTCGGCGGCGGACCACCGTCGCCCGAGCCGGGGGTCGGCGAGCAACTCGAGCCGGGCCGGGCGTCGGAGGAGCAGCCGGGGCAGCTCCGGTCCGCTGCTCAGCACGGAGGCCAGCGGAGCGGCCGCGTCGTCGTCGGCGGGCCAGGCGAAGGCCTCGCCGGCGGCGAGCAGCACCCGGCCTAGAGCGAGCAGGCTCTCGCGTGGGGCGGCGCCGGCGAGCAGCCGCTCGATCAGCGGACGCGAGGCGGCCGACAGCTGGCCGAGGTCGACCCCGTCGCCCCGGCCGTCGCCAAGCGCGTCGGCGAAGCGGTCGATCGTCGCGAGCTGAGCTGCGGATGGTGAGCGGTCGGCGACCATTGACGGATACTACAACAGGCCGAAGGTCAAGACGCTGACGTGCCGGTGGGCGCTGCGGCTGCGGCGAACGCTAGGACTGCGTGATGGCTGTCAGGGCGTGCCCGAGGCAGCTGAAAGGGCCAACCTCGTGGGTGCAGGGATCGGCGGGATCGGCCGGAGCGAGCGAGACGGTGAAGGTGGTGAAGGCGAGAAACGAGCGCGCTTCCTGCTCGACGCAGTCTCGGTCTAGCAGGCCGAGCTCCACCAGCACGTCGCCCAGGCGGCAGGGGCCTGGCCTGGCGGTCGCCAGCAGAGAGTCTAGCCGCTGGAGCGCCGCGTAGAGGTCGAGCCGCGAGATCAGCTCCCGTCGGACGAGCCAGTCACCGAACCGCAGAGGAAGGCGCGTCCGGGGCTGGCTTCGCGCAAACTGCGCGACCTTCTGCGTCTCGTCGTCGCGCGGCACGCCCGTGCTGCAGCAGATGATCTTGCGCGTCTCGTCCTCGTTGGTGGTCGAGGCTTGGTGCTCTGATCGCCCGTCGATAGCGGTCATCTCGGCCCTTTCAGGATACAAATGATCCCGTAACGCTATCACGAAAGGCCCGGGGGCCGGAAATACCTCGGCTGTCGTTGAACCGAAAGGCCCGGTATCCTGCGGGGAACAGCCGCCGTTCAGTCCCGAAATTATTGAAGGAGTCGCGAACAATGTTCCAGCGTTGCCTGAGCCTGTCGACCGATGGACGTGGCGTGACCGAGATCACCCGCCAGGTCCAGGACGTCGTGGCCGCGGCCGGAGTGCAGACCGGCCTGTGTCACGTGTTCAACCACCACACCAGCGCTTCGCTGATGCTCTGCGAGAACGCTGACCCGTCGGTGCTCGACGACCTCGAGCGCTTCTTCGCCCGTCTGGCGCCCGACGGCGACGCCGGCTATCGCCACTCGGCAGAGGGGCCGGATGACATGCCAGCGCACATCCGGACGGTGCTCACCGCGAGCGGGTTGACGATCCCGGTCAGCGGGGGCCGCTGCGCGCTCGGCACCTGGCAAGGCGTCTTCCTCTGGGAGCATCGTGCCCGGCCGCACCACCGGCGGCTGACGGTCACGGTCTGGTGACCCCGGGCCCCTCTCCGAGGCGGTAGACGCGGACCTTCTCCTTGAGCGTCCGCAGCGGGATCAACAGGCGCCGGGCCGCCTCGGCCTTGTTGCCACCGGTGGCCCGCAGCGCGTCGAGGATCAGCACCGCCTCGTAGCGGCGGACGCCGGCCTTGAAGTCCTCCGGCTCTGCGGCCTCGCCTTCCCATCGGGCCAGGAAGCGGCGGAAGGTGCCGATCAGGTTCGCGGCCTCGGCCGGGTCGTGGCGGTGCTGGTCGATCTCGTTCTGCCGCACCTTCTCCTTGAGCGTGCGCAGTGGGATCTGCAGCCGCCGCGCGGCCTCGGCCTTGTTCCAGCCGCAGGCGCCGAGCGTCTCGCCGATCAGCGCGCTCTCGACCTTGCGGATGTGGTGCTTGAAGTCGGGTGGCGACGGCATCTGACGCACCACCGTGTCGAACGAGACGTCGGGCTCGTCGGGGCGCTCGTGCTCGCTGGTCGGGGTCTCGGGGGCCATGTCGCGCCGGGTGGTGGCGCCGGCGAGGATCCGCTCGGGCAGGTGGGCGACGCCGATCACCCCGCTGCCCGCGACCACCGTGGCGTGGTCGATCACGTTGCGCAGCTCGCGGACGTTGCCCGGCCAGCGATACTGGCGCAGCAGCGCGAGGACCTCGGTGGAGATGGAGTCGACCTCGCAGCCGTTGGCGCGGTTGGCCTGGACGAGGAAGTGCTTCGCCAGTGGCTCGATCTCGTCGCGACGCTCTCGCAGCGGCGGCACCCGCAGGGTCATGGTGTTCAGGCGGTGGAGCAGGTCGAGCCGGAAGGCGCCTTCCTCGCACATTAGCTCGAGGTCTCGGTGGGTCGCCGCGACGATCCTGACGTCCACCGGCACCGGGCGGTTCGAGCCGACGCGGGTGATCGCCTTGGTCTCGAGGACCCTCAGCAGCGCCGCCTGGGCCGCCGGCGACAGCTCACCGACCTCGTCGAGCAGGACGGTGCCGCCGTCGGCCTCCTCGAAGACGCCCTTGGCCCGGCGATCCGCGCCGGTGAAGGCACCCCGCTCGTGGCCGAACAGCTCGCTCTCGATCAGCGACTGGTGGATCGCGCCGCAGTTGATGCACAGCATCGGGGCCGATGCCCGGCTGCTCTGCTCGTGCAAGGCGCGGGCGACGACCTCCTTGCCCGTGCCGGTCTCGCCGTAGACCAGCACCGGGATCGTCGCGCGCACCAGCTTGCGGATCGTCCGGTCGAGCGCCTGCATCGTGGGCGTCGGCAGCAGGTCGGTTCGTCCCTTGCCGATGGCGTTGAGCGCGCCGCTGGCGGTGGACCAGCAGATCGGCGCGTTGATCGCGGCGCGCTGCAGGGCGCTGCGCATCGCCTCGAACATCCCCTCGGCGGTGTGGACCGCGGTCTCGGGGTAGAGCGCCACGCCGCAGAGCGACGCCGGGCCAGTCTCGCCGTGGGCGCTGGCGGCGATCGTCTCGGCCACGCTCTGGGCACGCTCCCGGGTGCAACGTGGGAGCAGCAGCTCGACCACGTCCGGGCTATGGATCGCCAGCCGGTCGCTGGCGCCGAGCAGGTGGCGGATCTCCTGGTACCAGCGGTCGGTGCCGCCGTCGGGCCCTGCGGCCTTCGCCATCACCGTCGCCAGCTGTCCCCCGCGAAGCTTGGCCTGATGGATCTCGGCCTCGAGCAGCTCGAGGAAGCTCTCGTGGGTCAGGACTCCCGGAAGCCCGGCGGCGGTGGGCCTGAGGATATGGATCGACGCGGCGACGGCGCCGCCCATCGAGACGCGGTCGTTGGCCTGGAGCTGCTCGCGCCGGGCGGTGCGCCCGTTGATCACGGTGCCGTTGGTCGACCCGAGGTCCTCGACGAACACCTCCCCCTGGATCAGCTCGAAGCGAGCGTGCCGCCGCGAGAGCAGTGAGTCCGAGAGCTTGACATCGACCTCACGACCCCGTCCGACCTCGATCGGATGATCCTCCTCGAGCGGGACGATCTGGATTCGCTGCTTGTGGTGCAGCACCAGCGAGACGCGGAGCTGCCGGCAGGAGGTCTC
>JAUVBO010000359.1 GCA_030591195.1 Pseudomonadota bacterium | reverse complement strand
GAAAACCGCGTTCGTTCGTCCTGCTCGCGAAAATTGGCGGTTTCCGGTCGCTGGGGAGTAGTGGTCGGGTGACCCCTGTCCTGGTCGACACCGCCGCGTTGTCGCCGAACCACTGACTCGGATTCTGCAAGCAAGGGCGCAGCCCCTCCGAGCCGACTCAATCGACGAGCACGATGCGGACGCCGTAGCGGACGGTAGCGGCGCCCTTGTCGATGCGCACGACCTCGCCGGAGAACTCGACGGCGCGCTTGTCGGCCGGCGAGATCCGTCCACTGATCGTTTCTCCGATCTCCAGCTCCTCGACGGTGTCGTCGGCAGGGCGGATGTAGATCCCGACCTCGCTGTAGTTGTCGGTAACGAAGTCGTTCCAGCGTCCATCGCGCTGGATGCGTACGGGCACCTGCCCATCGAAGCGGACCGCCTTGCGGCGCGAAGAACGGTCGCTCAAGTGAACCATCTCTTCCGGGCTGCGGCGCTCTACGTAGTAGACCTTCTGGGAATCGAGGTCGATGGCAGCCAGGCAGCCGCCGTAGACACAGCCCGCATCGACGTTGATTCGGTTTGGCGCGATCTCTACTTCGGGCCGCTGGGTGTGACCATGGACGATCAGCTTCGACCAACTGTAGGCGCTCTTGCGGATCGTTCGACTCCAGAGCAGCTCCTCGCGATATTGCTTGGCACGGATCTCTTCGAGCGGAATGTCGGGAACCCCCGCGTGAACGAGGAAATAATCCTCAGTCTCGTGGTACAGAGCGAGGCTCTCGAGGAAAAGGTAGTGCTCCTCCGGGATGTTGTAGAAACCGTGGTCATCGGCATACGAGGCGAGCGTGGCGCCGCCGCCGTTGAAGATGAACATCCCGGCACCCGATGTCGCGGGCTGGCGGAGAAAGTCGAGCATCATCGCTTCGTGATTGCCGAGCACGACCCGCACGTCGCAGTAGTGTCGCAATCGCAGGACGGTCTCGACCACCTGGCGGGAGCCGTTGCCTCGGTCGATCAGGTCACCGACAAAAAGCAGGTGGTCGGCGGACGTGATTTCCAGTTCATCGAGGAGTTGGTGCAACTCCTCGGCGCACCCGTGGACGTCACCGATCGCGAATGTACGGCCGCTCGCCATCTAGCCAAATGATACACCACGCGCCGTGGCCGATCGGCAACGCCCGGAAGACATCGGCGGCCAAGCAGCGGATACTCGTCGGAGCCGACCTTCGCCTCGGCTTGCGCCCACAGTTGCGGGTCGTCTTGATCCGCTGCGCTGTCGTCGTCGTCGTCGAACAGGGCGAGGACCCGGCGAACGATACGAGCGAGCAGCGCCTCGACATCCTCGTCCGACGGTGGGCGCCTCTGTGCATCGCACGATAGCCTCGACGATCCCCGAACCGATCTGGGGGGCGGACGAGCGGCTGCAGTCGCTAGGCCGTCGGTCGAGCGATCAGCGGAAGAAGCTGATCCAGACGTCGTGGCGGTGGTTGCTGGCCTGCTGCCAGACGGCGACGGCGTTGCCGCTGGCGTCGGCGACGACCCGGGGCCCGGCGGCGTGGCTCGGGTTCTGCTCGATCGACACGCCAGGGCCCCAGCTGTCGCTCGCCGCGTCGTAGCGGCCGGCAAAGACGCACGACTGCTCCTTCGACCTGTAGCGCGCTCTCGTGCCGCTTGACGCGCCGGTGCGCCCGAGGCGGCGTTCCGCAGCGCTCCCGTGTTGCCTTCGCTACGAAATCCAGGCCGGTAGTTCGGCCACGGCGTGTTGACGACGCTGGATTCCACGCTGCGATACAGGGGCCCTCACGCGAAAACCGCGTTCGTTCGTCCTGCTCGCTGCTGCCGCGGCGGTAGACAGAGCCCATCAGCCTCCCCTGCTCTTTCGGACGATCGACAGCACCTCAGCTGCCTGGCGCCCCAGCTGGCATCGCGTCGACGGGCTGGATGCGGTTCATCGGGCCGCCGCCCGATGCCGGCTCGTCGATGAATCCGCTCCGCAGGCGGCACAAATCTCCACCCACGTGATAGCCTGCGCCGCAAGTTTCTCCCGCTCTGGACCAGACGCAGGGCGAAGCACGAGGGGCGAAGCGATGCAATGGTCAAGCGGGCATGGTCGAGGCGTGCGGGCAGCGCTAATCTTGGGCGGATTCTTCGGTGCCGTCGGCGGGCTTGGTGCCGTCGCGCGCGCGGAGGCGCCGCCCCCGGCTCCAGCGAGCGCCTCGGCTCCAGCGAGCGCCCCGGCTCCAGCGAGCGCCCCGGCTCCAGCGAGCGCTCCGGCTCCGGCGAGCGCTCCGGCTGCCGCGCACACGCCGGCCGAGGTGACCGCCCCGGCCTTGGCCGAAGACGCCGCCCCGGCCTTGGCCGAAGACGCCGCCCCGGCCTTGGCCGAAGACGCCGCCCCGGCCCCGGTGGCGGCGGAGGCGACGCTTCGCGCGCCGGCCCCGGCGCAGGTGCTCAGCGGGCCCCACGGCGCCTACCGACCGCTGGCCTCGGTCGTCTGGCGCGGCTG
This sequence comes from Pseudomonadota bacterium, assembly GCA_030591195.1. Next base: position 2,514 of record JAUVBO010000359.1, on the reverse strand, counting down.
GTCGCTGCAGGTGCCGCTGCTGCTGCACGGGCGCGCCGAGGACGTCAGCGAGATCGAGGTCGACCGCGACGGCAACCGCTACAACTCGGGCGTGGTGCTCTCGCCGGTGATCAGGCTCGGCGTGCGCCTCAAGACGGTCAAGCCGCTCGCGGGCAAGCTCCTCGTCATGGCCGAGTACGAGCACGACCTGTCCACGGGCGCCTGGGCGAGAGAGCGCGCGCTCGATGGGGTCGGTCTGCCCAACTTCGCGGAGGTGACGACCCAGCTGCGCAAGGGCTACGGCCGCTTCTCCATCGGACGCTACCTGCACCTCGGCGGCGGCTTCATGACCAGCCACTGGGGCATGGGGCTGCTGGCCAACGACGGCGCGCACGGCTGGAAGCCCGGCTCGGCGCGGTTTTCCGATCCACGCGGCGGCGATCGCGTGCTGCGGGGCTTCCTCGGCACCGGCCCGCTGTCCAGGGCGCGGGTGATCGCCACCCTGGCCGTGGATCAGGCGCGGGGCGACGACGTGCTGCTGAACGGCGACTCCGCGCTGCAGCTCGTCGCCTCGGCGCTGGCCGGCTACGGGCGTCCGACCCAGGGCGGGTTCTTCCTCGTGCACCGGCGGCTCAAGTCCGTCGAGGGGCACGAGCTCAACGTCACCGCCATCGACCTCGCGGGCCGCACGACCTTCGACCTGTCGCGCGCGCGGCTGACGATCGAGGGTGAGCTGGCGCTGATCACCGGCGACACCACGCTCGCGCCGAACACCGACTTCTCGCAGCACGACGTGCTGCAGCTCGGCGCGGCGCTGCGCGGCAGCGTCGCGGTTGGACGCTTCGGCGGCGTGCTCGACCTGCTGTACGCCTCGGGCGACCAGAACCACTACGACGAGCGGGTCAGCGGCTTCAAGGCCGACCCCAACTACGAGACCGGGCTGCTGCTGTTTCGCTACATGCAGGCGGCGCAGACCGGTCGCGCACCGGTGACCGCCGCCGATCCGATGCTGTCGGCCGAGCCCTCGCAGAACCTCGAGCGGGTGCCCACGCGCGGCTCGGTGTCCAACGCGGTGGTGATCTTCCCCCGCGTCTGGGTCCGACCGCTGGCCGGCCTGGAGGCCTACGGTGGGCCGCTGTTCGCCTTCGCCCCGGCCAAGAACCTCGATCCGCTCAACACCAAGCTGGCCGGTGGCGCCCCGCGCAACGCCCTCGACGGCAGCCCCGGCGGCTACTGGGGCACCGAGATCGACGTCGGCCTCAAGTACCGCGCGCTGCTGCACGGCACGGAGCTGACGGTGGGCGCCGAGGGGGGGGTGTTCTTCCCGGGCTCGGCCTTCCGCAACGCGGCGGGCAAGGCGCCTGACAAGGCCTTCGGCGGCCGCCTGATGTTGACCTACCGACCGTGACGGGACGGACAAGACGATGACCACGCGCAACAAGCTCTCCGGCGTTCTCTCGCTCTCGCTGCTGACCCTGCTCACCGGCTGCCTCTCCGAGGAGCCCGCCACGCTCGGCAAGGCCGCGCTGGGCTCGGGCCCTCAGGTGGTGTTCGACGTCTTCCACCTGCCGTTTCCCGAGATCCCCCTGCCTAACGACTTCGCCACGATCTACGACGCCTCCTCGCCGACGGGCCGGCGCCTCAACGCCAGTATCATGGCCGGCACCACCGAGTGGGAGCGCGCCACCCGCGCCGAGCTGGGCAAGCTGTCGGGCTGGGGCCCGCTGGCGCCGATCACGGTCAGCTTCACGGCGCCCATCGATCCCGAGGTGATCTTCCGGCGGCACCACAACGACAACTACAAGTACGATGACGACGCGGTGCTGGTGCTCGACATCACCCCTGGCTCGCCCGGCTTCTGCGAGGCGGTGCCGCTCGACCTCGGGCAGGGTAACTATCCCCAGGTCCTGCAGAACCCCAAGCTCCACGAAGCGGATCCGCGCGCCTCGCTGCAGACGATGCCCTTCGAGGAGGTCGAGGAAGATCTCAACGGCAACGGCAAGCTCGACCCGGGAGAGGACACCGACATGGACGGCGTCCTCGATCACCCCAACACCCGCGACGGCAAGGTGGGCTCGGAGTTGCTCGAGTTTTACGAGCGCGAGACCAACACGCTGATCATGAAACCGGTGATGCCGATGCGCGAGGCGACGACCTACGCGGCGGTGGTGACCAAGCGGCTGACCTCGACCGACGGCGCGCCGGTGCGCTCGCCGTTCGAGGGCATCAACCACGCGGTGCAGACCGAGTCGCTCGCGACGCTGCCCGAGTGCCTCGAGCGCTATGGCCTCACGTCCGGCGACCTGGCCTTCACCTGGAGCTTCACCACCCAGAGCATCAGCCACGACTACAAGAAGGTGCGCGACGGGCTCTACGGCATCGGCCCGCTGGCCCAGCTGGCCCAGGACTTCCCCGCGGAGCTGTCTGTCCTTCGCGACGTGCGTGAGGGCGCGGGCGTGACCAACGCCAAGATCGTGCCGGTCGACGTCTTCCTGCCGCTGATGGTGCAGATCAACGGGCTGCTCGGCGACTCCG
>JAUVBO010000983.1 GCA_030591195.1 Pseudomonadota bacterium | reverse complement strand
GGCTGATCCGTGCCCGGCCGCTGTCACGGTCGAGTGAAAGGTAGCCGCTCTCGAGGCTCCGCGAGAAGGCGAATCGGCAGAAGTCGACCGAGAGGTTGGTCGTGCGCGCAGCCTCCTCGGCGGTCAGGTTCTGGTGGGTCGCCACCGCGGTGAGCACGAAGGCGACGTCGGCCGGCAGCTTGTCGAGCTTGCCGATCTGCGGCTCGGCGTAGAGGTTGACCCGCAGGGTGCGACCGTCGTCGTCGAGCACCAGCGAGTCGAGCCAGAAGTGCGCCGCGAGCCGCGGGTTGCCGCCGGTGAAGTCCCACAGCAGCCGGTAGTAGCCCTCGGAGGTGCGGCCGAGCTGGGCCGAGCGGGCGACGTCCTGCACCTCGGCCACCACCAGGTCGTCGAACGAGGCGCGGAAGCCGGCGCGGTAGGTGCGGCCGAGCAGCAGCGAGCGGATCTGCTTCTCGGTCCAGGGCTTGATCTCCACCGCCTTGCGGAAGTAGGCCACCCGGCCGCCGAAGTTGTGCAGGTAGTCCCAGGCGGCCTGGTTGAAGCTCAGCAGCCAGAAGACGTTGTCGCAGGTCTCGTTGACCACCCGGACGAAGCACTCCCAGGCCTCGAAGCCGCCCACCTGGCGCAGAAAGAGGTTGTGGCAGTTGTCGAGCGCGACCAGCGGTCGGCTGTCCTCGCGGATCTGCCGGATCAGGTCGCGCTCGGAGCTCGGCTTGGGGTTGAAGCCGAAGACCTCGGCGATCCAGCCGACCAGCTTCGCCGGGCGGGTGATCTTGGTCCGCGGCTCGCCCCGCAGCACCGGAACGTTGAGCTCGCGATCGATCATCCGCAGGATCGTCGACCGGCCCATCCCCGCGCGCCCGATCAGCGCCAGCGAGCCGTCGGCGTGGTCCTCCTCCCATGCCCGGTAGACCTTGATCACCTCGTCGAGCACCGGCGGCCTCATCGGCGCCTGGGCCCGGGTCATCGCCTGCTCGGGGAACTGGCCGAGCAGCACCTCGGGCAGCTCCTGACGTTTCTTCAGCACCCGTCCCCGCTCCGCGGCGTGCTTGGCCACCTGTCGACGGAAGAGGAAGGCGAGCAGCTTCTTCGTCGCGTCGAGGCTGAACAGGTAGCGCCGGGCGAAGGCCACCACCCGGTTGCCGAAGACCACGCCGAAGGCGGCGGCGATGACGAAGATGCCGTAGACCTTCTGCTCCGACCGCTCCACGGCCCGGGCGAGGCCGCCCACCGGGCGCCCGCGGACCTGCCGCTGGTAGGCGATGACGATGTGCGGCCGCCAGAGCCGGAGGAAGTAGAAGACGAAGGGCAGGGCGGCCCACCAGGAAAACTCGGCCGTCAGCCCGTAGATCGTCCCCTCGCCCACGGCCAGCGCGGTGAGCTTGAGCACCAGGACGACGATCAGGATGTAGCGCGTCGCAGCCCGCACCGAGCGCACCAGCAGCACCGACACTGGCTCGATCCGCTCGACGCCCTTCTTGTTCGGCCTGGCGCCCTTGCCGTTCAGCTTGGCGCCCTGGTCGGCCGCCTGCTGGGCGAGGCGCAGGGCCCGTGGCACGGGTGGACCCTCGAGGTCGGGCTCGTGCTCGAGCAGCTCCTCGCCCTCGGCCGCGCGGAGGGCCTCCTGCATGCCGGTGTACTTGGCGCCGGTCTCGACCAGCCGCAGCAGGACCCGGTAGACCGCGACCCAGAAGAAGACCTCGTAGATGTACTGCACCTCCGCCGCCCCCGCTGGACCGCCGAGCAGGTGATAGATCAGCGAGGCGGTGATCAGCACCAGCAGCGCCGGGCCGGCGTGGTGCAGCCCGTCGGTCAGCTTGGCCGCCAGCGTCGCGTAGCGGCCGAGGGTCAGGGTTCGTCCGACCCGTCGCATCGCCCCGTCACCCCAGCCTTCCCAGCGGCGGAGGACGAAGCGCAGCAGCAGGATCAACAGGATCAGCTTGACCAGCGTCCAGAGCGTGCTGCCGACGGCGAAGACATCGCGGATCATTCGGGGGACGTCGTCGATCTGACGCCAGCGTCGCAGCAGCCAGTAGAGCCCATCGACGGTGAGCTGGACGACCTCGCGCCCGAGCTGCTCGGCGGTGGCGCGGGAGATGCCGCTCAGCGAGCTGCGCTTGTCGTCCGTGACCCGCTTGAGCAGGTCGGTGCGCCGTTCGTTGAGCGTGCCGACCTCGCTGCCCAGCAGCTCGAGGCGCTCGTCGACCAGGGCCTGGCGGAGCTGAGCGAGCTTGTCGGCCGCGGCCTCGAGCCTGCCGCGCAGCTGCTCCAGCCGGGTGCGTTGGGCGGCGAAGGCCTGCTGGGTCAGGCGTCGGACGTTCGACGCGAGGTCGCCCGGCCCCGGCGGATCGGGGACCCCCTTGATCGCCAGCGTCAGCTCGGCCACCGCCAGCGGCCGGACCTCGATCAGCTGCTTGACCACCCGGTCGTAGAGCCGGTCGTACTCGGAGGCCGTCTTCGGCCAGCCCTTGGTCAAGGCGTCGGCCTTGGCGTCGATCTCGCCGCGGAACCGCTCGAGGCGCTGGCGTAGCCGGGAGAGCTCGCTGCGACCCCGAGCAAGCCGCGCGTCGAGGCGTGCCTGCTCGCCCCGCACGGCTTCG
>JAUVBO010000946.1 GCA_030591195.1 Pseudomonadota bacterium | reverse complement strand
CGGCGGCACGGGCCTCGGGCTGGCCATCGCCAAGCAGCTGGTCGAGCTGATGGACGGTGAGATCGGCGTCGAGAGCACCCCGGGCGCCGGGAGCACCTTCTGGTTCACCGTCGGCCTCGCCCGCCCGGCGGAGACCGCGCGTCGGTTCGCCTGGTACCCGCGGATGAGGGACCTGCGGGTGCTGATCATCGACGGCGACGCCGCCCGGCGCGGCAGCCTCAAGCAGCAGCTCGCCGCGTGGGGCATCGAGGGCGAGGGTGCCTCGGGGATCGACGAAGCGATGTCGCTGGCGGACGCGGCCCGCGGCACGGGTCGGCCGTATGGGCTGGGGCTCGTCGGAATCGACATCGCTCGTGACGTCACCCCCGATGGCGAGCCGCGCCTGATCGCCGCGCTCCGTGGACAGGATCTGCTCGGGGCGATCCCGCTGGTGGTGGTCGGTGGACCGGCCGATCTGCTCTCGTCGGACGTCGCCCGCCAGCTCGGCGCTGCCGGCCAGGTGGCCGCGCCCCTCGACCCCTCCGCGCTGTACAACTCCGTCGTCGAGGCGCTGGCGGCTCCGGCAGTGGCGGCGTCTCCGTCGTCGCGGGCGACGTTCGAGGCGCCGACGGTCGACCGGTCCGCTGGGGACCGTCCCGACGGCAGGCGCCCGCCGATCCTGCTCGTCGAGGACAGCCCGATCAACCAGGAGGTCGTGCTGAGCATGCTCGGCGAGCTCGGCTACGACGCCGACATCGCCAGCAACGGGCTCGAGGCGCTCGAGGCGCTCGACCGGAGCTCCTACGACGTGCTCTTCATGGACTGCGCGATGCCCGAGCTCGATGGCTACGAGACCACGGGGCAGATCAGGCGCCGCAAGCCGCCGACGAGGGACGTCCCGATCATCGCGATGACCGCCCACGCGATGGTCGGCGATCGGGAGAAGTGCCTCGCAGCGGGGATGGACGACTACTTGCCCAAGCCAGTGATGCTCGACGACCTGCGCGTCGTGCTCGAGCGGTACGTTCGGCGGCGTTGAGGCGGCGGGGGCGCTCGGCGAGCCAAGCCGGTCAACCGGGCGAGGGCGCCCACTTGCGAGCGATCACCGCGGTCCCGGTGGCGCCGGAGCGGATCTCCAGCTCGTCCATCAGCCGCCGCACCGATGGCAGGCCGGAGCCGAGCCCGGCGGCGGTGCTGAAGCCGTCGGTCAGCGCGAGAGCCAGATCGTCGATCCCCGGGCCCGTGTCGTGGCTGGTTACCTCTATGCCGCTGCGGGCGCCTACCGTTTCTCGCACCAGCGGATCAAGCACCATGCGCAGTGCGATCCGACCGCCGTTGGTGGCGTGTCGCAGGAGGTTGGTCGCTAGCTCGACCGCGGCGGTGACCACCTCGCAGCGACGCTGCGGATCGAGCCCGGCCGCGCTGCAGAGTCGTCCGGTCGCGTGACGCACCACCTCCACCTGCGCGTCGTTGGTCACCGGCAGGGTGAAGGGGCCGTCGTCGAGGGACGGCTCCGCGGTTGGCGCCTGCGTCGTCCACCGCGAGCGCACGACCCGGAAGCGCACCCGGGTCAGCCCGGGACGGGACCTGACCGACAAGTGGCCGACCAGCCGCCGGGTGGCGGGCAGCCCGACGCCCATTGACCCGCTGTTGGTCCAGCCGTCCTGCATCGCCGCGGTGATGTCGGGGATGCCCGGGCCGTGATCGACGACCTCGACCTCGATCCGGGCCAGCCGGCCCTCGATCCGCCGGGCCAGCAGGCACCAGCCGCCGCCAGCGTAGCGCAGCGCGTTGCGGGTGAGCTCGGAGATGGCGGTGGCGATGCGGGTCTGGTCGACCGAGCCGAAGCCGAGCGCGGCGCCGATGTCACGCCCCCGCCGACGGGCCACGAGGATGTCACCCTCGGCCTGGATCGGGATCACGTCACGCTGGTGCTCGGCTTGCTGCATGGGTCGAACCAATTGACTTGTGCCGCAAACACGAGGCCGTGGCAAGCTCCAGAGGCGAAATTTCGTATTGCAGGGCGCTAAATCAGCAATGGGTGACGTCGTGCATGAGCGATGGGCTGACCCGGGTCGGGAAAACGATGATCTGGTCCCTGGCTGGCAGCATCGCATGTTCGACCGCAGCCTGTTTCAGGCCCCGCACCCGATTGCAAGCCCGCCGTGGTGTCCAGCGCCAGCGGCGGGTTGCGGAAGGGCGCCGGGACACGTCATGCTTGGGGCTGACAGGGAGGGCCCGAGCGTCAGATGAGCCGTCGTCCGCGATCCCATTGGGAGGAGCTGGTCGCCGAGTACCGCGCCAGCGATCAGACCCAGCAAGCTTTCTGCGACGAGCGGGGCGTGCCCCTGTCGTCCTTTCAGTACTGGCTCTATCGCCTGCGTCGGCAGCCTGCCGGCGGCGGGCCGGACGCCGGGGGCTCGGTTGACCCGGCGCTCTGGCCGACGATCTTCTCCCAGATGCCTGCCGCGCTGTCGCTCCTCGACCGCGACCACCGGATCGTCGCAGCCAACGCCCGGTTCAGCGAGATCTTCGGCGAGTGGCAGGGGAGGTTCTGCTTCGAGGTCTTCAAGCGCGAGCATCGCCCCTGCAGGCGATGTGTGACCGCGAGGGTCCTCGCCACCGGAGAGGTCCAGGTCGGCGAGGAGGAGGGGGTCGATCGGCACGGGCGGCGGATCGTCTACGAGATCACCGCGGCGCCGGTGCCTGGCCCCGACGGCGAGGTCGATCACGTCCTGGAGAT
>JAUVBO010000596.1 GCA_030591195.1 Pseudomonadota bacterium | reverse complement strand
GTTGCCGAGAAAAGCAGTCCCCCTCCCGGCTTCTCGGCGATCCAGCCATCACCCTGGGCCGTCAACGAGAGGCCGAGATCCGGCACGCGGACCTTGACTCCGGCGGGCGACGGGCGGATCTGGATCCGATCGGGCGCGACCTGAGCGAAGGCGTAGTCTGGCATGCGAAGGTGGATGATCAGCGCACAGCCGAGCAGCGCTGCGGTGGCGACGAAGAGCGAGGCGACCTGCGCCGGCGCCACCGGGTCGAGCGGGGGATGGGGTAGCGCCGTCGAGTCCGCCTGCTCGGCCTCGGTGATCCGCAGGTGCTGATAGACCGCCGTGGCCATGATCAGCTGGGCCCCGACCAGCACCAGGTCGACGAAGCGGTGATAGCGCAGCCCGGCGAAGTAGACGATCATCCCCAGCACCAGCAGGCCGGTGGCTCCCCGGAGCCAGGCCCGGATCAGCAGGTAGCCGCTCCCCGGTAGCAGCAGGTTGAGCATCAGCGCTCGCCGCCGTAGTCGACCGGGCTGGTCCGCGGGCTCGAGCGTGGTGAAGTAGCTGTCGATCACGCCAAAGGCCCAGATCGCGAGGGCCGCACGCAGCAGAGCGCCGAAGAGGAACGAGCCGAGGGGGGACTCGAACAGGGCTAGCCCGGAGGTCAGGTGCCAGGTGATGGCGGCCGCGGCGACCAGCTCGAGGGTGAGGATCGCTCCCCCGATCAAGCGCTGCCCGGCGAGCCAGTGGCCGGCTCCTGGCAGGGCCAGCGCGCTGAAGGTCGCCCGCTTCACCCGCCGCCGCAGCTGCGCGACCCGCGCGGCGCGCTGGTGGGCTGGGCTGCTCTTTTCCTCGGCTGTCATCGATCGGTCACCGGTTGGTCTGACCATGCAGGAGCCCCAATGTTCCGGTGGGCTGCTCTAGGCCTGGGCGGCCTCGCGCTCCAGCTTGCGCCTGATCATCTGGCGCTTGATTCGACCGACGAAGTCGATCAGCAGCCTGCCGTCGAGGTGATTGAGCTCGTGCTGCATCGCCCGCGCGAACAACCCTTCGCCCTCGATCTCGAATGTTTGGCCCGACAGGTCGCGGGCGCGAGTCTTGACCCACAAGTGGCGCTTGATCGGCACGTAGATCCCGGGAAATGAGAGGCAACCCTCCTCGGCGATCTCGGTTTCCTGGCTAGCCTCGACAATTTCCGGATCGATGAAGACCCGCGGCGGGTCCTGTTCCTCGCCGCCGGCGATGGCGGCCACGATGATGTAGATCCGCTTCGAGACGCCGATCTGTGGCGCGGCGAGACCGGCGCCGTTGCCAGCGTACATGACGTCGATCATGTCTCGCACGATCGCGGGGATGCCCCGCAGGTCGTCGCCGACGGCTTCGCTGGTCTCGAGGAGCACGGGGTCGGGGAAGATAACGATCTTGGCCATGAGATCCCTCAGATATTCCGCCGAATACTCGGCGACGAGCCGTTGGCCTGTCAATGCGGATACGTCAGCAGAGGTGCGCCCGTTGTGTTCCGACAAGCAAGCTCCTAGCAAGGCCCTGAGGGGGTCCAGTTCAGGAGGCGCAGCGAGCCGTGCGGCGATCGCGGTCGGTCGAAGTTGACCTGGTTGACGCAGCCGAAGCTCTGCTCGAAGGCGAAGATTGACGAGAGGGGCACGTCGAGGGCCCGGCCGATGACGATCCGCGTCACCGAGTTGTGTGCCACCAGGGCGACGGTCTGCCCGGCGTGGCTGGCGAGCAGAGCTTCGAGCGCCGGATCGACCCGTCGCCTGACGGCGCGGAAGTCCTCGCCCCCCGGGAAGGCAAAGGCGACCATGTCCGAGTACCACTTCTCGGTCGTCGCCGGATGATGCTCGTGGGGCTCGTCGCGAGGGTGCCCCTCGAGCACGCCGAGGCTCATCTCGCGGAAGGCCGGGTCCGCCTGGACCGTCAGACCGCGCGGCTCGGCGATCAGCCGTGCCCCGTCGAGCGCGCGCGAGAGATCGCTGCTGTAGACCGCGTGCAGCTCCACCGGCTCGAGGGCGGCAGCCGCAGCCTCGGCCTGGCGCCGGCCACGGTCCGAGAGCGGCACGTCGAGGTGGCCGTAGAAGCGCCTGCCGCTGTCGATGTCACCGTGTCGAATGACGAAGAGGCGGACCCCCAGGTTGAGCTTCGTCCGCATCGGATTCAGCTCCGTGCCGACAGCACCCGGGCCCGCAGGTCGGGGCGGCTCTTGAGCTCGCCGACGAAGGCGCTGGTGACGATCGTGCTGTCGTCGTGTCGGTCGCCCGCGACGGCCAGGCACATATGGCGGGCCTCCATCACGCACGCCGCACCACGAGCCGGGACCTTCAGCAACGTCTCGGCCACCTGGCGCGTGGCCCGCTCCTGTAGGGTCAACCGCTGGGTCAGGCAGGCGACCAGCCGGGCGATCTGCCCCAGCCCGAGGATCCTCTCGCCAGGGAGATAGGCCACCGTTGCCTTGCCCTGGGATGGCATCAGGTGGTGGGGACACATCGAGTGAAACGAGAGGCCGGCGATCAGGACCATCTCCGTCTCGGGCTCGCCCTCGATCGCCTGGCCGATGATCTCGTCGGGATCGGTCTGATAGCCGGAGAGGAACTCGGCGCACCAGAGCTCGGCCACGCGGCGAGGCGTGTAGATCAGGTCCTTGTCGCCGGGATCGAGCCCGGCTGCGCGAAGGAACTGGGAGACCGCCTGGGCCATCTCTTGGGGGTTACTGTTCATCGGCAACATCGTATCACTTCGCAGAGGCCGTCGCTGGCGATCGTATCAGCTGCGGTGGGCGTCGGCGGGGCATCAGCCCGCGCCCTTGCGGTACTCTTCGAGCTTACGATAGAGCGTCTTGCGGTCGAGGCCGAGCCGCTGGGCGGCGCGGGTCTTGTTGCCGTCCTCGTCGGCCAGCACCCGGAGGATGTACTGCTGCTCGAGCTCGGCGAGGCTCATGTTGCGGGCGGCGGCGGTGGTGAGCAGGTTCTCGGAGGGGCGGTCGAGGAGGCCGGGGGGGAGGTCGGCAACCTGGATCCGGGCCGTTTGGGTCAGGGCGATGGCTCGCTCGATCACGTTCTCCAGCTCGCGGACGTTGCCCGGCCAGCTGTAGGCGAGGAGGACCTTGGCGGCATCGGGGGAGATGTTCTCGACCTGCCTGTTCGAGCGGGCGGCCGCGAGCTGGAGCAGGTGGCTCGCCAGCGGCAGGGTGTCCTCCGGGCGCTCGCGCAGCGGCGGGATGTTGATCTGCACCACGTTGAGCCGGTAGTAGAGGTCCTGGCGGAACTGGCCGGTCTTGAGCATCGGCTCGAGCTGGCGGTTGGTGGCGGCGACGAAGCGGACGTCGATCGGGATGTTGGTGCTCGAGCCGAGTGGCCTGACCTCGCGCTCCTGCAGCACGCGGAGCATCTTGGCCTGGAGCTGGGGCGTCAGCTCGCCGATCTCGTCGAGGAACATCGTCCCGTGGTGAGCTTCGACCAGCACGCCCTGGCGGTCGTGGACCGCGTCGGTGAAGGCCCCTCGCTTGTAGCCAAAAAGCTCGCTCTCGAGCAGCGTCGCCGGGATCGCCGCGCAGTTGAGGGCGATGAATGGGTGATCGCGGCGGGGGCCGTTGAAGTGCAGCGCCCGCGCCACGAGCTCCTTGCCGGTGCCGCTCTCGCCGGTGATCAGGACGCTGATCGGGCTGTCGGCCACCCGCTTGATCAGCTCGAAGACCTCGAGCATCGCCGGGCTGCGGCCGATGATGTTGTCGAAGCGGTACTTGTCGGCCACCTCCTCGCGCAGGCGGGCGACCTCGTGCCGGAGGGCGCGGTCGCGAAGGGCCCGTCGCACCGCGATCAACAGCTGATCGAC
>JAUVBO010000370.1 GCA_030591195.1 Pseudomonadota bacterium | reverse complement strand
ACCGGTGTCGTTGGCGTCGATCACGTTCGACTGAGGGTCGGCGCTGAGGCCGAAGAAGACGACGGTGCCGCCCCACTGCAGCCGGGCGCCGACGCGGATGTAGTCCGCCGGGCTCTTGAGGAACACGTCGGTGAAGCCGCCGTTCTGCTGGGTGACGATGCCGCCGAAGCCCGCGCCCGCGCCGCGCACGCTCCACGGGTCGGGCGAGAGCGCGGGGGCCACCGTCGGACAGCCCGGCGGCGCATCGGGCGGCGGCGCGCCATCGGCTGGCGGCGCGCCATCCGCGGCGACGGCGCTGTCGGGCGGTGGAGATCCGTCGGGCCGAGGCCCGGGCGGCGATCCCTCCGGCGACCCCTCCCCGGGGCCAAGATCCCGGGCGGCGTCCGCCAGCCCGCTGTCGGTGGCTCCACCGCCGGCGCTGCTGCACCCGGCGAGCAGCAGACAGCCAGCAAAGGCGAGTAGGGCGCCGGAGCGCGCGCGTCGGTACATCGAACCCTCCACTTGCAGGTGATGCTCGGGCCACGATACCGTGTTCGCCCTCACGGAGTAAGGGTTCAGGCCGACGGGCACAGGAGCAGGGAATGGTAGAGACCGTGATCGGAGCATTGGAGCGCGCCGTCAACCGCTGGGGCTCGGTGCCAGCGTTCAAGGAAAAGCGCGACGGGCAGTGGCATGCCACCAGCTGGTGGACCTACGGCGAGCTGCTCGACCGCACCGCCCGAGGGCTGATCGCGCTCGGCCTCGAGCCTGGCAAGGGCGTGTCGATCATCGGCTACAACCGCCCCGAGTGGTTCCTCGCCGACATCGGCGCGATCCTCGCCGGCGGCATCCCGGCTGGGATCTACACCACCTGCAGCGCCGACCAGTGTCAGTACGTCGCTCACCACAGCGAGGCCCAGGTCGCGGTGGTCGAGAACGCCGAGCAGCTGGCCAAGCTCACGCAGGTGCGCGAGCAGCTGCCTCACCTCAAGGCGATCGTGGTGATGGAGGGCCCAGGCGACGCCGAGGACGAGAGCGTCTATGCCTGGCAGGAGATGCTCGACGCCGGGGCAGAAGTCTCCGACGAGGCGCTGCACCAGCGCAAGGCGGCCCAGCAGCCCGACGACGTCTGCACGCTGATCTACACCTCCGGAACCACCGGGCCGCCCAAGGCGGTGATGATGACTCACCGCAACTTCATCTGGACCGCTCGAACCCTGCACGATCACGTCGGCGGGTTGGCAGCGGGTGACGCGGGCGTCAGCTACCTGCCGCTGAGCCACGTCGCCGAGCAGCTGCTGGCGCTCCACCTGCCGATGACCTTCGGCGGCACGGTCTACTTCGAGCGCGTGCTGGAGCGCCTCGGCGACACCCTGCGCGAGGCGAGGCCAGCGGTCTTCCTCGGCGTTCCCCGGGTCTGGGAGAAGATCCAGGCCAAGATCGTCGCCGGAGCAGCAAAGAGCTCTCCGCTGAAGCGGAAGATCGGCCTCTGGGCCAAGGGCGTCGGGCTCGCCGCCGGCTACGCCGAGCAGCGTCGAGGGTCGAAGCCGCTGCTCTACCTCCTGGCCGACAAGCTGGTCTTCAGCAAGGTCAAGCTGTTGCTCGGCCTCGACCGCTGCCAGATGGCGGTCACCTCGACCGCCCCGATCGCCCGCGACACGCTCGAGTTCTTCCTCAGCCTCGGCATCCCGATCTGCGAGGTCTACGGGATGAGCGAGTGCACCGGGCCGGCGACCCTCTGCACCCCTGCGCGCTATCGCACCGGCAAGGCGGGCTATGCCCTGCCGGGCGCCGAGATCAAGATCGCCGAGGATGGCGAGATCTGCATCCGCGGGCCCCACGTCTTCAAGGGCTACTACAAGGACGAGGCCGCCACCGCCGAGGCCCTCGACGAGGAAGGCTGGCTGCGGTCGGGCGACATCGGCACCCTCGACGCCGAGGGCTTCTTGCAGGTCACCGGCCGCAAGAAGGAGCTGATCATCACCGCCGGCGGCAAGAACATCTCCCCGACGTTGATCGAGGGCTTGCTCAAGGCCCTGCCGGTGATCGCCCAGGCCGTGGTGATCGGCGACCGCCGCAAGTTCATCAGCGCGCTGGTCACCCTCGACGCCGAGCGGGTGGTCGCCGAGGCCCGCGGGGCGGGCATCTCCGGTGTGGTCGACGTCGCTTCGGCTGCAGCCAACACCGCGTTCCAGGCTCACGTGATGGGGCTGGTGTCGCAGGCTTGCGAGAGCCTGTCACGGGCCGAAGCGGTGAAGAAGATCGCCATCCTGCCCGGCGAGCTGACCGAGCAGGGCGGCGAGCTGACGCCGACGCTGAAGCTCAAGCGCCGCGTGATCCACGACAAGTACGCCGGTCGGATCGACTCGATCTACGCCTAGCGAGATCGTCGCGCGGCGGCCAGGGCCGGCCCCACGCGATCGAGCGCGCGAGTCAGGTAGTCCGTCCGCTCGCCGAAGCCAAAGCGCAGGTAGCCCTCGACGCCGCAGTGAGCGCCGGCGACCACCAGCACGTCCTGGTCGACCCTGATCCGCTCGACCAGCTCGAGCGAGCAGAGATCGAGCTCCCGGTAGCGGGGAAAGACGATCGCTCCGGCCCGCGGTGCAACCCAGTCGAAGATCTCCTGCCGGGCGAGCCACTCGCTGATCACGGCGTAGTTCGACTCGAGAATCCCGCGGGTTCGCGCGCGCAGCCGCTGTCGGCCCGCAGGTTCGAGCGCCACCCGGCCGAGCCGGTCGCTGAGCGCGCTGACGGCGATCGTCGTGTAGTCGTGGTAGGTCCAGGCCCGCGCGGCGACGTCTTCGGGGGCGACCAGCCAGCCGAGGCGCAGGCCGGGCAGGCCATAGGCCTTGGACAGCCCGCCGGTGACCAGGACGCGGTCGTAGTCTCCCCACAAGGTGGCCGTCAGCTCGCCCTCGCGCTCGGCCCCGCGATAGACCTCGTCGCAGAGGATCCAGGCGCCGACGCGATCGGCCAGGGCGACCAGGTGGCGGCGCGCCGCGGCGGAGAGCTGAGCGCCGGTCGGGTTGTTGGGGTTGGTGACCACGATCATCTTGGTCCGGTCCGAGACCAGCGCGTCGAGCTGGTCCAGGTCGGGCTGCCAGCCGAGCGCCTGACGCAGCTCGAAGCGCCGGACCCGCGCGCCGAAGGCCTCGAGCAGCCCGGCGACCTGCAGGAAGTTAGGCAGCTGGAACAGCACCTCGTCGCCGGGCTCGATCATGCTCCAGACGACGAGGAAGTTGGCCTCGGCCGAGCCGGCGGTGACCAGCACGTTGTCGATGGTGCTGCCCGGGTGCAGGTCCGCGATCAGGCCCCGCAGGGCCTCGGTGCCGTTGGTCTGGATGTAGCCCAGGGGCGTGTCGAGCAGCGCCTCGCGCTGGTCGGCGGGCAGCAGCTCGCGCAGCGCGAGCGGATCGACCCCGCTCTCGGCGAGGTTGAACTCGACGACGTGCTCCCAGTGAGACTGCCAGCGCTCGAGCTCGAAGGGCTGGATCAACATTGTCGTTCTCCTCGGTCGATGGCCGTTGACGCCCGGGCCCCCGAGGATCGATCCTGCCGCGGATGCTCCCCCTCCGGCAACCAGGAAGAACGCCTGGCGCCTGGCTCGGCCACCTGGCGCTGGTGGTGCTGCTCGGCGGCTGCTCGAGCACCCCGGACGCCACCTCGGCGCTCGACGCGAGCGGGCGAGCGGACGCCCCGCGACCCGACGGTGCCCCGGACCAGGGCCTGGCGCCTGACGCGGCAACCGATCTGGCGCCGGATGCCTTCTCCGCGCTGGCCGGCGTCGGCACGCTCAGCGGCCAGTGTGGCGTGCTCGACGAGGCGGTCTGGGCGGACGACGGACCGGCGCTGTTTCGCAACGCCCTCGACTTCGGCGCCGGCTACAGCTTCGACCCTGACGACCTGTCGGCGGGAGGCCAGGAGATCGACGCCGACGGCAACCTCGGCGGCAGCTCGCTGCACTCGGAGATCTTCGCCTTCGAGGTGCTGCGTCGCTGCGAGCTGGCCGAGCTGCTCAAGACCGAAGTCGAGATCGTCTACCTGGACCCGGGCGGCAAGAAGACCGACCTGCTGCTGACCATCGACGGGCGCAGGGTCGGCGTCAGCGTCACCCGCGCGGTGGGCTTTCCGCGAGACGCGCCTTACCCGCCAGCCGAGGCCAGCGCGTTGCTCGAGAAGAAGCTGGCCGACCTGCCGCGATCGGCCGCCAACGCCGCGGCCGCCGATCGCTGGCAGCGCTCGCTGCTCGCGGTGCTCGCCTACGGGCCCGAGCACGCCGACGCGCTGCAGCAGGCCTTCGCCGCCCTCGACCCGGCCGTGCGCGGCGACGCCCTGGTGGTGATCACCGTGACCGACGGCGACGACGAGTTCATCTACTGATCGAGACGATCGGAGGAGGAGGACCATGTCACGGTATTTCAGCGAAGCGGGTGTCAGGGAAGCGGTGGAGCGGATCAACGGCTCGCAGGAGCACCTCGCCCTGGCCCAGAACCTCACCGGCACGGTGGTGCTGCTAGCGCTCGACGATCCGGACGGCAAGGACGTGATGACGACCTACGTCTTCGACCGGGGGCGCTGCACCGACTGGACCTACGAGGCCGAGCAGGCGCCTTCGGGCCTGCGCGATCGCCCCTTCAAGCCGATGGTCGACGGGCTGGTGCGGGTGGTCGCCGCCTACCAGACCTTCGTCAAGCTCGACAAGGGCGAGATCGATCCGGCGGACGCCCTCGAGTCCCCCGACTACCAGGTCGAGGCGAACCGGATCATGATCCTGCCGCTGATGCAGGCGCTCGACTCGTGGAACCGCGAGGTCCGCGAGATCGCCAAGGAGTACTGAAGACGTGGCCGGAAATGTTCGGCCCCTGCGCGACGGTTAGCGTGGCGCACAGCCCCGAGTTCCGAAATGTTCGGCCCCTGCGCGACGGTTAGCGTGGCGCACAGCCCCGAGTTCCGAAATGT
>JAUVBO010000771.1 GCA_030591195.1 Pseudomonadota bacterium | reverse complement strand
CGCCGAGGACTCGGTTGCGAGCATCGAGAGCCAGCACGACGAACACCTCTTGGCGCAGCGCGCCAAGCCGGGGCCCGAGGCGGGCGTGGACCAGCTGGCTGCTGCCGAGCGGCTCGCCTCGGTCGCGGGAGCTCAGCGCTCGCCGACCGAGCTCGGCAGCTGCCAGCAACGCGCAGGCTCTCGCCTGGCCGATGCCGGGCACCTGGGTCAGCTCGGCGATGGTGCAGCCGCCGAGCTGAGAGATGGCGCCGAGCCGGGCCAGCAGCGTGCGGCAGGTGTGGACCACGCCGCCGCAACCGCGGCTGGTACCGCCGACAACCAGCGCGAGCAACTCCGCATCGGACAGGGCACCGGTACCGTGGGCGAGCAGGCGCTCGCGCGGGCGTTCCGAGGCGGGCCAGCGGAGGAGCCCTGCCGCCGGTTGTTCCGGCGATTCGCTCGCCACCTTCGCTGGACCGCCGCCGCGCGCAGGTCTTCCTTGGCGGGGCTTGGCCCGGCAGGGGCCTTGCTTGGCCTCGCTGGTCATGTCGAGCCCAGCAGCATCTTGCGCAGCATGTTGACCAGCCACGCAGCAAGGTCCGTGCCGGGGGGCGATCGACGGAGCCGCGGGACCTTGCTGGACGCGACGATCTGTGGGCCGTCCGGCGCGCCGGACGGGATCCGGGGGCTCGGACCCGATCAGAGACCCGAGGTGTTGTTGACCACCAGGTCCACGGTGGTGCCGAGGGCCACCCGGGTGCCGGGCTGCGGTGCCTGCCGGAGGATCCGCTGGTCCATCCGGTCCTCGTCGATGCCGTAGCTCACCCGCCCGGTGGCGAGCCCGGAACGGTTCAGCTTGCGGCGGGCATCGTTCAGGCGCAGGCCGAGCAGGCGAGGCACTGGCGCCGCGCGCTTCGAGCTCGGAGGGGTCGTCCCGACCGTGTGCTGCGGCGGCCCGGCGTCGGGATCGACCAGGGGATGGCCCCGCGGCGCCGTCAGCCCATCGGAGAGCACGACTTTCACCGTAGCGCCCCCGGGAACCTCGGAGCCCGCCAGCGGGGACTGGGAAGCCACCGCGCCCTTGGTGACCAGTGGGTCGGGCTCCGATCCCGAGACAACCAGCCGGACCCCCCCGTTGCGCGCGAGGAGCAACGCCTCGTGCAGTGGAAGCCCGACCAGCGCGGGCACGCGTTGCGTGTTGGTCGGGCCAACGGTGAAATACAGCGCCGCCACGGTCGCCGCCGAAACGACGATCGAGGCCACGATCACCAGCCCGCGGCGCGGCCGACGGCTAGGATCGGAGAAGAAACGATCGTGGTCCAGATCCTCCCACACGGGCGGAGATTGTAGGGCGTGATTCGCTCTCAAACAATCAGCGAGGCGAGAAACCGGTCTTGACACCCGCCCGGCCGCCGGTGTTACAGGCAACACTAGGCATCAAGGAGAACTGACATGGCCGAACAAATCCCGGGCCCGACCGACGCCAAAGTGCCCCGTTTCACCGACCCGCTCAACGTCGGCGCCGGCAGGTTCTGCACGCTGATCAACATCGGTCACACGGCCGAGTTCTTCGCGTTGGATTTCCGCGCGGTGACGCCGGAGGGCGAGGCCTGCCTGCTTGGTCGGTTCTTCGTCACGCCCCAGCACGCCAAGCGCCTAGCCCAGGCGCTCGTTGATAACATTAACAATTATGAAACGTTGAATAAGGGGAAGCCGGGCGACGCCGGCCTCGACGAGGGGTCGAACTGAGGGTGCTGTCCACGGCCCACATGGCCCGGATCGAGCAAGCGATCTCCGAGGTCGCCATCGACCGTTTCGGTGCCGACGCCCGTCGGAGCTCGGTGATCGTCGACGCGGTGCGCCGCCTCTCGGACCGCTACCTCCAGGGCCGGTCCGCGGCCGCCTCGGCCCCCGGGGAGGGGCAGCGCCACGGCCACGACCTGCTGGCCCAGCTGTGCTTCTTCACGCCTGCCGACCTGCCGAAGGTCGCCTTCGCCCTCGCCGAGCTGGCTCCGACGGGCCTGCCGCCGGCTGGTGACCTGCGGCTGCTCGACGTGGGCGCGGGCTGCGGCGCCCAGACACTGGGGATCGCGATCTACCTGGCGGCCATCGGAGGGACGCCACGGATCCTCACGGTCGACGCCCTGGACCTTGACGCCGGTGCGCTCGAGCTGATGGAGCGCGTCCTGCGCCGGCTGACGCCCTGGCTCGGCGATCAGGGCATCACCCTGCGGCTGCACACCGAGCGTGGCGACCTGCGCCAGCGCCGCGCAACGTCGCGGCCGTACGATCTGATCACCGTCGGTTCGATGCTCGCCGAGGTTCCTGTCGAGAGCCACGCCACGCTCGCGGGCTCGCTCCTCGACGAGCTGAGTGATCGTGGCGTGCTGCTGCTGCTCGAGCCGGCCCTGCGTGACACCACCCGGGCGCTGCACCAGCTACGCGACCAGCTGGTCGAAGACGGGGCCTGGTGGATCCTCGCGCCGTGCACCCACCAGCGGCGCTGCTCGGCCCTCGAGCAGCCGGGCGACTGGTGTCACGAGCTGCGGGTCTGGCAGCCGCCGCCGCGGCTGCGCGGGCTGGCGGCCGCGAGCGGTCTTCGGCGGCGGGATCTCAAGTGGTCCTATGTCGCCCTGGCCCGGCCCTGTGGCCGGCAGCCTAGCGGCTGGCCGTTCCGGGTCGTCAGCTCGGTGATCCGGACCAAGGGCAAGCGAGAGGTCTTCGTCTGCGGCGAGGCGGGCCGGCTGCGGCTGATCCGCCTCGACCGGCACGCCAGCGACTCCAACGCTGACTTCACCCGGCTGAGGCGGGGCCTGCTGGTCCAGCTCGAGGGCGGTAGCGCGATCAAAGGTGACACGCTACGCGTGGTCGCCGAGACCCGCGTCCGCGCCTTCGACCCGAGCAGCTCGATTCGCCTGGTAAGCTAGACCGTGAGCTAGACCAAGCGTGGCGGCGCCATTCACGCCGAGGGGGGCTTCTTCTTCTTGCTCGCCCCGCTGAGCATCATCTGGAAGTCGTCGAGGGTCAGCGTATCGGCCGGTGGGAACGGGTACTCGGAGAACTCGTCCGCAGGCACCCAGCGATACTCCTTGACCCGCTTGGGCTCCAGCGCCTCGCCGACCAGTCGGGCTTCGTAGAGCACCAGCTCGACGCTGTAGCCCTCGTAGTCGTGGCGACGGAAGGCGACTGGCTTGTCCACGTCGACCTCTGCACCGAGCCGCTCGCGACACTCCCGCT
>JAUVBO010000883.1 GCA_030591195.1 Pseudomonadota bacterium | reverse complement strand
CAGCCGCAGCGAGACATCTGCCACGGGCTGCCCGCTGGGCGCGGTCAGCACCACCTGGAACGCCTCGAACTCGTTGCGGGATGCTCGTAGCGTGGCGCCCGGAGCGGTCGCGAGCCGGTCGGTTGGCCGGACCTTGACCATCGCGCTGACGACGCCGAAGGATCGCAGCGGCGCGCCGGTGCCCGCGCTGGCGGCGGCGTTCGCTCCGGTGGTCGGCGACCGGGCCGGCGGGCAACCGAGGCCCACCAGCGCCAGCAACAGCAGCGAGCGATCCGCTCTTGCTCTGTGCTTGCTCATTCACCGCTCCTGCCGTGCGCCGATCGCGCTCCGGGCGATTCCGCTACTGGCCGTCGCCGGCCGGCCTCCGCTGCGGGTCGTCGCCCTTGACCCCGGCCTCCGCTGCGGGTCGTCGCCCTTGACCCAGGCCTCCGCTGCGGGCGGTCTTGGCCCGCAGGGCCCGGCGCAGCTGCTGGAACCTCGCGCGGACGCCGAGCCGGTCGAGGGTCTGCTTGGCGGTCCGCAGTCCGAGCTCGAGCAGGCGGAAGGAGCCGTAGGCGGCGGCGTTGAGCGGCGTGCGCCGGATCGCCCAGAGGTAGGCTTCCTCCGTGCCCGAGGTGGCGAACTCCTGCTTGTAGTCCGCGTCGCCGGGACCGAAGTCGAATAGCCGCGGCGTGTCGGGGCGCTGGTAGAGGTCTTCGAGCAGCATCACCAGCAGCACGGTGCCCACCCGGTGCTTGGTCCACTCCAGGTGGTAGCCCACCTGCTCGTAGTGAAAGACCCCGTCGTGCTGGCGACCGAGCGCGTAGGAGATCGGCTCGGTGCCGCTGTGGAGGAAGTAGCAGCGAAGCCAACCCTGCTGGGCGAGAAAGCGCAGCCGGTCGGGCGCGTCGAGGCCGTCCCCCTCGAGGATCTGCGACTGCCAGGACTTGCGGCGGACGGCCTCGAGCCACTCGAGGCAGCGCGGCAGGTCGTCGGGCGTCTCGAGGCAGTGCAGGGTGAGGTTGCCGTCACAGGCGCGATCGACCTTGCGCTGCTTGGTTCGAAGCTTGCGTCGGGTCTTGGCGCTGAATTTTCGCTGCAGGTAGTCGTCGAGCGACGCTCCGAGCTCGATCACCCGCCGCCCCTCGGCCTCGCTGCGGTAGAGCCACATCTGCTGGCTGATCGGCGACAGCTCGTGCACCGTGCGCCACATCGGCGAGTCGAGCGGGACCTTGTCGAAGTTGATCACGCTCCGACCGGCGCCGGCGGCCACCAGGGCCTCGACCAGCGCCCTGCCGGAGGCGTCGTCCTCGGCGAACAGCGTCGGGCAGAGGGCGTCGGTGCTGGTCAGGGGGACGGTGGCGAGGTTGCGGTAGCCGATCTCGTAGCGGAGCGGCATCCTGCGCCGGGCGAAGGGCAGCAGGCCGCAGACCCGGTCGCCGTCACGGGCGACGATCACCGAGACCTCCTCGGTGCCCTCGACCAAGGCCTCGTAGGCGAGCCACTCGGGCAGGATCGTGTCGACAGCGCGGCTGTCATGGACCAGCCGTAGCCAGTCGTCGCGAACCGATCCCACCTCGGAGCGGTCGAGCACGCAGGTCGTGATTGCCATCTCTCTTCCCTCGACGATCACCGGTAACGGTGCGCCAGTCTACGATCGGCCGACCGCGATCAGAAGGTAATCCCGGCAGCTAACCGGCTGGCGGCGGGTCAGTCGGCCGTCTACAATGCCGCAGGACCGACCGCCGATGTTCTCCTTTGCTGGCATCATCGCGCTGCTGCTGTTGATCTTCATCCGCCCGATGGAGATCTTCCCCGCCCTGCAGGCGGTCCCCTGGCTGTACGTCTTCTTCGGCCTGGCGGTCTTCGGGCTGGTGGTCGACCTGCGGCTGCGCTTGATCGAGCCACGAGCTTCGCCGCAGCTGCCCTGGGTGATCGCTTTCTTCGCCTGGGCCGTGGTCGACGCGGTGATCCAGAGCAGCCTGCCGTTCGAGGCGGCCTTCGCGATCGCGATCCTCTTCGTCTGGTACTACCTCGTCTCCCACGGACTGGCCGGGCTGCGGCCGTTCAAGGCGGTCTACGGGGTGGTCCTCGGCCTGTCGGTCTTCCTCTCGGCGGTCGCGGTGCACCAGCGGTTCGCCGACACCGGCTGCGTTGAGACCGAGGGGGTGACCGAGTGGGGCGATCCCTCGAGCCACGGCGTGCCCGACGGCCGCTCGTGTCGCACGGCCAAGGACTGCTACACCAACGCCGCCGAGCCGGGCAAGGAGTACCTCTGCGAGAAGGTCGGACTGTTCGGCACCTCGACGATCACCGGGCGGGTGCGTTACCTCGGCGTCTTCCAGGACCCGAACGACCTGTCGCTGACCGTGGCCGCGGCGTTGCCGTTCCTGCTGGCGCTGGTGCGGTCGCGACCGACGGCGGGCCGGATCGCGGCGGCCGTGGTCTGCGGGCTGGCGATCCTGCTCTGCATCACCTTCTCCCGCTCTCGGGGGGGACAGCTGGTGGTGGTGGCGATCGCCGGCGCCTACTTCGTCCGCCGCTTCGGCTTCAAGGGCGCGCTGCTGGCCGGGCTGGCCGGTGCCGTGGCTCTGCTGATGATCGTGTCCGGCGGTCGCGGCGACGAGGCGGCCTCGGCCAGCCAGCGGATCATCCACCTCCACGAGGGGATGTTGATGTTTCGCTACTCGCCGCTGATCGGCGTCGGCCCCTACCAGTTCACCGAGCACCACTACCAGACCGCCCACAACTCCTACGTGCTGACCCTCGCCGAGCTCGGTATCGTGGGAATGTTCTTCTGGGTCGGCGTCCTCTACACCTCGATGAAGATCCCGCTGGTGATCATGCGGCGCTACCGGGGCGGTGAGCGACCCGAGGCACGCGAGGTGCCTCACTGGGCGATGGCGGTCACCGCCTCGCTGGTCGGGACCTTCCTCGGTATCTTCTTCCT
>JAUVBO010000511.1 GCA_030591195.1 Pseudomonadota bacterium | reverse complement strand
GGTGGTAGACGTACAGCTGCCGGATGATGTCGATCGCGGTGAGGCCGGCCCAGACCTTCGCGTTCATCTCGGGGCCGCCGGCGATCCGCAGCGCGGTGATGGTCACTCGGTCGCCGAGGCCGTGTCTCTCGACGTTGATCGAGTCCTTGACGCCGAACACACCGGCGCGGCACTGCTGCCCGGAGATCTGGACCAGCCGGGTCTCCTGGCCCGCCCGCGGCGGATGGGCCTCGAGGTACTCGCGGAACCCGCCCCAGACCATCTGGTAGGAGAGGCACTCCTTGCCGGAGCAGTCTCGCCTGCCGTGCTCGAAGCTCGCCTTGTTCAGCGGGGGGGCCGACACCGCGTCGTAGCCGCAGGAGCGGTAGACCGCCGCGAACAGCGGACCGAGGTACTCGATGCTGCTGAGGAACACGTAGCGGACGCGCGGGTCGAGGTAGGCGCCGCGGTGCTTGCCGCGCTGCAGGCGCGCCAGCGCCTTGCCGTGGTCGGGCAGCGGCCGGTCCGCGTCCTCGGCGATGAACTGGTGGACCGACTGCAGGAAGGCCTGGATCCGCGTGACGAAGCCGGCGCTGCCGCCGTGCCCGTCGCTCTCGAGGATCGTGTGCGGATACCCCTCGAGCACCGACGAGAAGAACTGCTCGACGAAGGACGCCGGGCCGCAGCCGAACGACGAGAGCAGCAGCGGAAAGACGTCCCGCGCCGCGCGGGCCGCCGCGGCCGCGCGCAGGTAGTGGTTGGCGTCGCCCCAGTAGACCTTGCGCATCCCCGGCGTCTGCCGGGGCAGCGCGAAGCAGTCGACGGGGATCGCCATCGCGCCGTTCTGCCGCAGCAGGGTGGGGATCTTGGCGTTGATCGCGCGATCGTGGATCACGTGCAGTGGACCGCAGAGCAGCACGATCGGCAGCTGCTGCTCTCGCGCGTAGGACAGCGCTTCCTCGCCGAGGCGGAGCAGCGCGGCCTCGAAGGCCCGCTGCGCTGCGGCGGCCTTGGTCACCGCGCCGGGGAGCCGGTGCGGGCTGACGCCGAGGTCTCGGACCAGGCCGAGCAGGCTGGCGGTCAGCTGCGGCCCCTTCAGCCCCTGGGCCAGGCGCAGGCGTGGCCGCAGCACGCGGACCTTGCGGCCGCGAGCTCTGAGCGATTGCTCGGCCATCTCGGGCATCGCCTGCTCGGTGACGCAGGTCTGTCCCCCCGCTCCGATGGTGTCCTCGATGTCGAGGATCTTGGGGAACAGCAGCAACGGCACCTCGGCGTCGCAGATCGCGTGGGCGATCTTCGTCGGGCCGCAGGAGTCGAAGCTGTTGCAGAGCTGTTCTCCCGCGGCCAGGGATCCGGCGTCGGAGCGGAGTGTCTTGACCGACAACCCCAGCTCGTCGACCAGGGTGGCCAGCCACGGCAGGTAGAGCGCGATGGCCCCGGTCAGCGGGATGCCCACGGTGGGCCGGCCGTCGCGCTCGCGGTCGAAACGCTCGAGCAGCCGGGCGCGGCCCTCGAACGGATCGGGCGCCTCCTTCGGCAGCTTCGGCAAGGCGCTGGCTGGCGAGATCTCGAACTTGGGACACGCCCCGCCGGAGAGCGCGGTGCGCTGCTCGCCGTCGACCTCGATCCTCGTCCGCTCGATGGGGCACATCGTCTGGCAGTCCTTGTCGCGGCAGGCGAACTCGCTGCGCTCGGTGATCTTCGCCCGCAGGATCGCTTCGAGCTCGAGGGGCCGCGCGGCCGACAGGGCGGCCGCGGTGAGCTGCTCGGTGGCGCACAGCCCGATACCCCAGGCGCCCATCGCGCCCGGGTTGGGGGGGACGGTGATCTGGCGGCCGGTCACCGCGGCGAGGGTCCAGGCGAGCGAGGGGTTCGAGGCGGGCTTGCCCTGGAAGAAGATCTTCTCGGCCAGGGTGCGTTGGCCCATCACCCGATCGAGGTAGTTGTGGATGATCGAGTACTGAAAGCCGGCGAAGATGTCTGCGAGCGAAAAGCCGTCCTTGAGCGCCGCGGCGCCAGCGTCGGCGACGTAGACGGTGCACATCTGCCCCAGGTCAGGGGGACGGTCGGCCTGCTCCGCCAAGGCGACGAACCGCTCGACCTGGTGGATGTCGTAGAACTGGCCCTGTTCCTCGAGGAACGAGCCGGTGCCCGCGCTGCAGGCCTGGTTCATCTCGCTCTCGATGATCCGGCCGCAGCTGACGCGGGCGTACTTGGCGTCCTGGCCGCCGATCTCGATGATCGAGAGGTCCTGGCCGCGATCCGGGTCGCAGCGCATCGCCGCGGTGGCGTGAGCGACGATCTCGTTGAGGACCAGCAGTCGCCCGGTGTCGGCGAACACCGCCCTCAGGAGCGTGGCCACCGCTTCGCGTCCCGACCCCGTGACCCCGATGGCACGCACGTCGGGCGTGCCCTGGTCGAGGATCGCGGCCACCAGGCGTCGGCTGGCGTCCACCGGGTTGCCCTGGGTCCGATCGTAGAGGTCGAGCACCACCTCACCGGTCTCGATCGACACCAGGGCCGCCTTGGCGCCGGTGGATCCCAGGTCGAGGCCGAGGACGGCGGGCTGCTCGCGCGCCTCTGGCCGTGGCGGCGTGGAGGCCATGATCGTGACCTTGTCGCGCGAGTCGCGAGCCGGCTCGAGCACGGCGAAGCGCCGCTCGCGGCCGCGGATCAGCGCCTCGGCGGTGTCGGGGAGCCGTGGGGGCTGATCCGCGGCCGCGAGGCGCTCTGCCGCGAGCATCGCGGCGCCGGTGGCCTCAAAGGCGAGGAAGCTCTCGGGCACCTCGATCGGTTCGCCGACGGAGGTCTCGAGCGCACGCCTGAACGACACGATGCGCGCGCAGCCGCCGATCAGGTACACCGGCCCGGGCACGCGGTTGCGCGCCAGCAGCCCGGCAGCGTTGCGGGCCACGGAGGTGAAGTAGCCGGCGAAGAGCTCGCCCGCCGGCTTGCCCTGGTTGGCGTAGTGGGTCATCTCGCTCTTGGCGAAGACCGAGCAGCGGGCGGTGATCGGGATGCTACCAGTGGCCGCCTGGGCCAGGGCATCCGCCTCGCCCAGGTCGAGGCCGAAGCGGCTGGCGATCTTCTGCATGTTCTCGCCGGTGCCCGAGGAACACTTCTCGTTTTCGAGGTAGCCCACCTGGTAGGCCGGCTGCGGGCCGTTTCGGCTGGCCGAGCGCGGTCGATCGCCCGCCCCGAGCCGCTGGCGTGACAGCACGCCGTAGCCCCCGGCGCCGATGCTGATCAGGTTCAGGTCGAGGGGCGGGTCGGGCAGGGCGGCGAGGGCGGCTTCCTGGCAGGCGTCCTCGGGCAGGACCAGCGCCGGGTCGTCGAGCTCGGCCGCGTAGATGCCCGTAGCGCCGAGGGCGGCGCAGCTCGCGATGCGGTCGTCGCGGTACCATCGTCCGAACGCCTCGAAGGGCCTGCCGTCGTGCAGCACGTACTGTGGCTCGCCGAAACGCAGCGAGCCGTCCGCCTCGACCTCGGCGGTGACGAAGCAGGCCGATGCCTTGCCGATATCACACCCGGCGATGCGCTTGGTCATGGTTCCCTCCTGTCGTGACCCCGCTGGGTGTTGTCGAGCACTCGACGCAGCGTGGTCTTGATCAGCTCGATGTGCTCTTGCGGGATGCCGGCGGTGATCGTTGCCAGCACCCGGTCCACCACCGCGAGAACCGCGTCGCGCCCTTCGTTGGCCCGGGCGGTGAGGTGGATCCGCTGCGCCCGGCGGTCGTGAGGATCGGCGTGACGCCGGATCAGCTCGTCGCGCTCCATGCGGTCGAGCAGCCCCGTCATCGACGACGGCTCGAGGCCCGCACGACGGGCGAGCTCGGTGGCCTGGACGCCGTCCTCCTGCCACAGCGCGATCAGCGCGCCGAGGTAGGAGGGCCGGAGCTTGCCGAGTCCGGAGGCGGCCAGCTCCCGGCGCAGCGCCGCGGTAGCGCTCAGCGTCGCTCGGGAAAGGAGGTAGTAGAGACAGTCGGTGGGAATCGGGATGGTCACCTAGGCGCTCCTGATGTTGGTCGCGAACCATAATTTACTTATGCATATTGTCCTCATACAAGAAGTTTGTATGCAAAGTATCCGTTGACAGTAAGCTGGTCCCTTCGGCTGCCTCCTCGACGGATTCCGGGCCAGAGGCCTCTTGACCCTCCCTTGCTGGGGTATCTTGACCCTTGCACATGGCGCAGGAATAAATATTTACAGGTAGTTAGGTTGCTGTGTCC